>NZ_JAGGRD010000034.1:0-56424 GCF_018613005.1 Paenibacillus sp. ISL-20 | reverse complement strand
ATACATATAAACCACTCCTTAAGTGAGTTTTGATTTTTTGGATTAATGAGTCATTCCGTTGTTTCTGATGTCGTTGTTGTTGGTTCTTGTTGCCTTGGGAAGTGATCACCTTCTCTATGTCTTTATTATAAGTGAAAATATTCACATTACATGTGATAAATATCACAAAGTTGTGAACATTCCAGAATGGGCGGTACGCGGAGGGTAATCAGTCATCGAATGCACTGCTGTCTTGAGTGCATTGCTGTCTTGTGTGCGCCGCACTCTTCTGAGCACTGCTCCCTGTGTACAAGGTGTGTAGTCTTGGGCATGCTTGGATGGCTGTTCAATTCCCAATGATCAAGCCTGCGGCTCAGAACCATAGAGCGCTGCTGTCGGACGCCAAGAAAATATAGACATTGAAAGCCGCATAAGTTGTGTTTTTTTGTCTTAAGTCTATAAGTTTTTGTCGTAACTCAATGACAAGAAATTATAGACTTTGCCGAAATTGACAAGAACTTGGTTACTTAGCCGATTAGAAGAGTGTCTTATTAACTGGCATCGTCATATCAGCGTGAGTTCGAGGATACTATGAACGCAGCCGAAATCGTGTCCGTAGGCAATAAAAAAGCAGCTTCGTTCTCAAGAGATTAGATTTCAGGTGGCTTTCCTTGAAATGTCAAATCGGAAGTTGTGTTTTTGCCGTGATGAACCACAAAAAAATAACGGGAGGGGAGGGATCCCTCTCGTTATGGTTATTCGATCCGATGGGCCCGCTTCGGGCCAAAACTTCAATCATTTTAGATGTTCCGGCTCCAGAAAAGCTCGAAGGGCGCTGCTCAGTGGCACATCGCGGTGATAGATAAAATACACCACGACCTGGCGGTAGGACTCCGGCAGTGTCATGGCTGCAATATTTTTCTCGTTGGAAAGCGAAACGGCATTGGACCTCGGGAGGAGCGCTACGCCGAGACCCGAAGCAACCCCGCCTAACACGGCTTCGAGCGAACCGAACTCTATGATTTGCGGATGTTGAATTCCGGCTTCAGCCAGCAGGCGCTCCACTCTGGACCGGTGAGTGCAGCCTGTGGACAAAATAAGCATCGGCTTCTGCAGTTGCTCCTGCTGGCTTGCCGCTCCGGCTTCGGAGATGAGCACCAGTTCCTCATCATACGAAGGAATCTGCTTTAGCAGGGGATGCGTCAAAGGGCCGTACACGAAAGCGCCGTCCAGTTCGCGGTCCAGCACTTGCTGCATCAGCACGCTGGAGTTGCCCGTGGTGAGGGACAGGCTGACCTCGGGGTGACGGGCATAATAGTCGGCGAGGCGTCCCGGCAGATAAGCCGCGGCGGTGGATTCAATCGCACCGATTCGTAGCGGTCCCCGCGGCGTATCCTCCGCCTGTACGGATTTCTCCGCTTCATCCAGCAAATTTAAAATTTGACGCGTGTATCCAACCAGGCGCTCGCCGGCCGGGGTCAGTTCCATCCCTCGATTGCTTCGGATAAACAGCGCTGTCTGCAGCCTGTCCTCCAGCTGGCGGATCCGGCCCGTGACATTGGAGGGAACATACTGCAGGCGTTGGGCCGCCCGCGTAATGCTGCCTTCCTCCGCTACTGCGCGAAATATCCGTAAATCTCCACTTTCCACTAGTCTCACCTTCCTGCCTTCATTCTGACTGAATGCCATCTTCATTACTACTCATTTTACATGCTCCGAAGCGAACTATACAATTGAACCTAACATGGCCTACACAAGCCGGAAGAAGGGGAGAGATTCATGTGAAAGCAGCCATTCATCATGGCCGGAGCGGTCTGGACGGACTTCGGGTCGGCGATATGGAATCGAAACAACCGGGTCCCGGTGAGATTCGGGTCCGTTTAAAGGCGGCCGGACTCAATCACCGCGATCTGTTTCTGATGAAGGGACGCCGTGCGGCGGATGCGCCGCTCATTCTGGGTTCAGACGGCGCAGGCATCATTGATGCCGTGGGTGAAGGAGTGAGCGATCTGACTGTCGGCACGGATGTCATCATCCATCCGACGATCGGTTGGGATAACACCGAAGAGGTCCCGGTGGTGCCGCAGATCCTAGGCGGACCCACGGACGGTACGTTTGCCGAGACGGTCGTCATCCCAGCGGACAATGCCTTCAGAAAGCCGGCATACCTGACATGGGAGGAAGCGGGAGTACTGCCTTTATCCGCGCTAACGGCCTACCGTGCGCTGTTTACGAGGGCGCAAATCAAGGCGGGCGAGCATGTGCTTATACCAGGTATAGGAGGCGGGGTTGCAACCTACGCTATGCTCATGGCCCAAACTGCGGGGGCTGTCGTCAGCGTCACTTCCCGAAGCAAAGCCAAGCTTGAAGAAGCGCGGCGCTATTCTGTGCACGGGGCTTTTTCCAGCGGCGGGGATTGGAACGAAGAGCTGCAAGGGGTGAAGGTGGACGTGATTCTGGATAGTATCGGTCCGGCTACCTTTTCCAAATACTTGGAAGTGATTAAGCCGAATGGGCGGATCGTCAGCTTTGGGGCTAGCTCCGGCAACGTGGTAGAGGTTCCGCTGAGGGCTTTATTTTTTCCGCAGCTGTCCTGGATCGGTACGTCGATGGGGAGCCGCGAGGAGTTCGGAGAGATGCTTCGGTTCATGGAGAAGCACACCATTCGGCCACTGATCGACCGGATGTACCCGCTGGATGAGACACTGGCCGCGTTCCGGCGGATGACAGCGGGCGAGCAGTTTGGCAATATTGGTTTGCGGATCGGGTGAGAATTGGCATCTCTTTTCTCTTCGGAAACTTCTGCGGCTAAATAATCGGATTGAAGCAGGAAGGCTATAAAGCATACGCCCTATACGTATGCCTTTAGAGGCCTTCCTTTTTTATGTCAAAAATCGGGTCGTTAAGAAGCTCGCGATGGTTTGCCTTTTAACTGCTGCCAAGCCAATGCTGTCAAGCTTATTCATTAAAGGATTGTATCCCTTCCATATACAGACAAAGCACGGATTTTGTGATTAAATGTAAACTAAAGTTGAATTGTTGGTTGGAAATTTTGGGCAAATAGGTTGGAAATTTAGGGTAATAAGTAATGGGAGCGTTCATAGGGGGAAACAATATGCATAGCAAAGGGTCTTTCAGGAAATTCGCATGGAGGACAAGCTTGTTGTCGATGGCGACAGTATTGCTGCTGTCCGGATGTGGTGGTAAGCAGCAGGCAGAGTCTGTCCCGGCGCCGGTGGTGGAGGCTCCGATCGAGCAGCCAGTGGAAGTGTCTCAGGAGAATGCATCTTCTCCATATAAGGCACCTCTGACCGGATTGCCGTTAGAAGCATCACTGACGCAGCGGCCACTGGCCGTTATGATCAATAACGCCCCAGCGGCAAGGCCGCAGTCGGGTCTGGGACAAGCGGACATGGTGTATGAAGTGCTGGCGGAGGGAGGGATCACGCGTTTGATCGGCATTTTCCAAAGCCAGAGCGGCATTGAGAAGATCGGGCCGATCCGCAGCATTCGTCCTTATCTGATCAATCTAGGCGAGAGCTACGGCGGCGTTCTTGTGCATGCTGGAGGCAGCCCTGAAGCTTATAGCATCATCCAAAAGCAAGGCAAGCAGGATATGGACGAGATCGGAAATGCAGGCTCTTATTTCTGGAGAGACAAGGAACGCAAAGCGCCGCATAATCTGTATTCCAGCGACGAGAAGCTCCGTGAAGGAGCGGCCAAGCTTAATTATGGCAACGACGTGAAAGTGCCGCAATATTCGTTCTATTCGGAGCCGGCGGCTGCAAGCGGCGATGGTGCAGAGGGAACGGCGCCTGTGGAGGTTGTTTCCGGTGAACCCGGGGAGAAGGTAGAAATCAAATTTTTACTGGATAGTTATGTGGTGGCTTATGAGTATGACGGTTCGACCAATACGTACAAACGGTGGGTCAACGGATCGCCGCATGTGGATCTCAACGATAATGTTCAGCTGGAGGCCGCGAATGTCATTGTGCTGGGGGCGGATCATAAAGTGCTGGATGATGTGGGCCGGCTTGCCGTGAATGTGGAAACGGGCGGGAAAGCGATGCTGTTCCAGCGGGGCGAAGTCATCGAGGGGCAGTGGGTACGCGCAGCGGGCGATGCGATCCGTTTCGTGAAGGACGGCAAGGAAGTGCCGTTGGTGCCGGGAACGACGTATTTCAACATTGTGCCGAATTCGCCTTCTTTTGAAAGCCATGTGACCATTACGAATCCTTGATGCATAAGATGTGGATGGAGGATGCTCTGTCGGGATAATTTGCACTCATACGGAGATGTTAATAGGCAGGAGAATTGAAGCGATATCCATGTATCTTCTTTTTTGTTAGTTCCTTACATTTCTGAGTGTTACTTTTCTATACACACCCTGCCATGGATGTGATAAGATAGTCAAGGTTGTCTATCTTTTGAGGGCGTTCGCGGCAATTTATCGAAAAAAGGGGTTAAGAGTATGAAATTGAAGAAGAAGGATATATTCTTCCAAACGCTGGAGAATATGGCCGATACGGTGGTACAAGCCGCAGATTATTTTTCGCAGCACGTTTCCAATCTTCAAGATGTGCTTGAATTTGCCAATGAAATGAAGAAATACGAGTCCCAGTGTGATACCTATACACATACCATCATTACTGAGCTCAACAAAACGTTTATCACGCCAATCGAACGCGATGATATTATGGACCTGACAACCAGCATGGACGATGTGATGGACGGATTGGAAGCAACCGCATCCCGGTTCTATATGTACAATTTGGGGAAACCTGACGAGTACATGGTACAGTTTGCTGAAATTCTGCGTCAATCGGCTTACGAAATTCAGAAAGCCATTCATTTGCTCTCTCAAAAGAAACTTCTGGCTATTCGTGAGTACACGATCCGCTTGAACGATCTGGAGAACCAAGGCGACGAGCTGCTGCGCATCTGTATCAAGGATCTGTTCGCCACCGTCTCTGACCCGATTCTGCTGATCAAGAAAAAAGAGATTTACGAACGTCTTGAAACGACCACGGACACCTGCGAAGACGTGGCAAATATGCTGGAATCCATCATTATGCGCAACTCGTAAGGGAGTCCTGAACAATGGATACAACGATGTTAGTATTAGTAATTGTTGTTTTTTTGGCGCTTGCATTTGACTTCATCAACGGGTTTCATGATACGGCGAATGCCATTGCAACGTCGGTATCAACCCGGGCCTTGAAGCCGCGGGTAGCCATATTGCTTGCAGCCAGTATGAACTTCATCGGTGCGATGCTGTTCACAGGGGTTGCCAAAACCATCGGCGGCAGCGTCGCGGATCCGACCAAGCTGGATAACGGGATCGAGGTTGTTATTGCAACATTGCTTGCAGCCATCATCTGGAACCTGGTTACCTGGTGGTTCGGATTGCCTTCGTCCTCTTCCCATGCGTTGATCGGGGCATTGGCCGGTGCGGTATTTGTCGGCGCGGGAAGCGACATGCTGAATTACGCCGGATTTAAGGATATCGTCTTGGCGTTGATCCTATCGCCTATCATTGCCTTTGTGATCGGTTATCTGGTCATGCAGCTGCTCAAGGTTATCTTTGCTAAACACAGTCCGCATACAGTGAATAAAGGCTTCCGTACGATGCAAATCTTTACGGCAGCACTTCAATCCTTCACGCACGGTACCAACGATGCACAGAAGGCGATGGGGATTATCACCTTTGCTCTGGTCACCTCCGGTCAATTGACAGAGATGGAAGTTCCGCTCTGGGTTAAAATTTCTGCAGCGACAGCAATGGCGCTCGGAACCTCGATCGGTGGCTGGAAGATCATCAAGACCATGGGTACGAAAATTTTCAAAATCGAGCCGATCAACGGGTTCGCAGCTGACTTCTCGGCCGCATCCGTCATCTTCTCGGCTACGCTACTTCATCTGCCGATCAGTACAACCCATGCGATCACCTCGGCAATTCTCGGTGTAGGCTCAGCGAAACGCTTCTCCGCCGTGAAATGGTCTCTGGCAGGACGCATTATTGTGACTTGGTTTATTACGATTCCCATTACGGCTGTACTGGCAGGAGTCATATTTAAAATTCTTTTCTAAAACGTAATTACACATAGATAATGGATAGTAGTGGGCCAATCAGGAATCGATTGGCTTTTTTTGTTTAACGAAATCGAAGGTGCAAGGAAAGGAGAGCTTATCATGATTCGCACGTTCGCTATTACGCCAAGCTATGAAGCGATAATCGGCCTGCCACTTGAAGAGATTCGAATTGAGGATTACGCCTGGGTCTGGGTCGATTTCAGTGAGCCAACACCGGAGGAGGCCCGGATGCTGGAGAGCTATTTTCACTTTCATCCGCTGGCGGTGGAGGATTGCCTGCACATTCTGCAGCGGCCGAAGCTGGATTATTATGAACAGATGCAGTTTTTTGTTCTGCATGCCCTTCAGCCTGATACGCTGGAAGTCGTCGAGGTGGATCTGTTTCTTGCACCTTCCTTTATTGTCTCCTTCCACGAGAAAGCACTGCCCGAAATGAATGATGCTTGGGAACGCGTGACCTCGGTCGCCGGCAAGGGTCCGCTGGGCCAGGACGGTCCGAGCTTCACGGCTTATACGATCATGGATAAGCTGGTGGATCAGTACTTCCCAAGCTTGTTTGCCATTGAGGATGAGCTGGCGGACCTGGAAAGCCGAGGCGAGAAGGATTCGGTCGAGGAGCTAATGAATCAGGTGTTTGCGCTGCGTTCGAGGCTGCTTCGCCTGCGGCGGACGGTCGTGCCGATGCGGGATCTGCTGTACCGGATCGTGAACTCGCAGCATTTGGAGCATCACGCGCACCATGCTTATTTTTCCGACATCTATGACCATCTGCTGAAGCTGGCGGACATGATCGAGGCCGACCGCGAAATGACGGCGGATCTTCGGGATAGCTACATATCGGTGAATTCGAATCGGATGAATACGATTATGAAGACACTAACGGTGATCACCACCATCTTCATGCCGCTCACCCTGATTGCGGGGATTTATGGGATGAATTTCCAAAATATGCCGGAGCTGGAGTGGCATTACGGATACTTCTTCGTGCTGATTCTCATGTTTGTGCTTGGCGGGGGCATGGTGATGTGGTTTATGCGCAGAGGCTGGTTTAAATAAAAAGGTTTATTATGACGTGGACATCGTGATGCCATTCCGAAGTAGAGGCATGTTAGTCAGAGTTGCTGTGGGTTGGGTCCAAGTCCTTGCCAAGAAGTTATCGGATAAGCGGGAAGGTTGTCCTGCCTCGTAAGGCGAATGCTAAATCGCTGGGGTTTCTTGTTCCTCCGTAAGGGGTAAAGGCTTGCTGAGGAGGGACTGCATATGAAACTCAGGCTCAAACCACATCCCAAGAAGCGTTCATCGCGTCAACCAGATGAGCCTTTGCGTTCCTGGCTGCTGCGCCGGATGCTTCGCTTGGCTTGGAAGCGAAAACGAAAGCTGGCCGTTACGAACCGCTATGAGGTGGGCATGGTCATCAGCGAGATTGCGACCGGCCTGTTGTTCATTGCAGGCAGCATCATGATGTTCTATCCCCATATGAAGCGAATCCCGACCGTGCTGTATCTGCTGGGCAGCATTATGATGCTGCTGCGTTCCGGTCTGCGTGGCTCGTATTGGTTCCGGTTAAAATCACTCGAAAGCGACGAGAATAAAGAAGCCAGCCCCGAAGGGGACTGGACGCGCTGAGGATATTATAGGTTGATAAAAGGATTGGCTCCAGCCTAGGGTAACAGACTGGAGCCTGCTGCATGATGTATGTTGGTTCGGATGATCCCGCCTATAGTGAGCTTCAAACGTATCTGCTAAACCAATCGTGCCCAATATCCTTCGATGATCAGAGGATACGGTGTTTCTGTGACTCACGGTACGGTTTAAAGTCTACCGATCTACATAGATCAACGGCGACGTCTGCTTTTGCCGGATGTTCTGCGCGATCCGGAGCGGCGTCGGCTTCCCGAGGAACGGCGTCTTTTTGGTCTATATTCGTAGGTGTCCTCATTCTGATCCGTAAATGTGCTTGGAGAGGATCCGCTTTTGCCTTTCTTCTTAAGTGCGCCTGCCAGCACGGAGAATATGGGGGCAAGCTGCTGGAAGCCCTGCATGAGCTTTTGTACCTTGCCAATGTTGTTGACGATGCCGTCGATGCCGCCCATCCGATCGATGAGTCCCTTAACGTCGCTCATATTGTTGACCCCGAGCCCGCCGAGGAGCTTGCTTAATCCGCCTCCACCGCCGCTGCCGCTGCTGCCTCCTCCGCCAAGGAGACCTGCCAGGCCACCGCCGCCGGAATTCGTGGATGGAGCCAGAGCCGAAGCCGAAGCCTCCATGTCCGTTACACCGTCGGTATATGGATATAACGCGGTTTCACCCACTTCCGGATAATCGCTGTATGGAGAGATGCCAGGGTATGGCGATGGCGCCTGGGGCAGTGATTCATTTTCAATGAGGGAGCGCTGGTTGGTGGATCGGCGGTGATAATAGTGAGAATGACGCGTCATGATATCACTTTCCTTTTTGAGTTAAGATACTATACTGTATGATGCGGGCGGGCGATGGGTTTAGGCGGATGTCCCGATTTTCGGGATAGGAGCGGAATCGGGCGATAGCCCAGGAAGATTTTGGCGAGCACTGGAGATGGGAAATGTGAGCGTGTATAAGGGATGCTGCCCCTGGGGAATGGTTGTCCTGTAGTGCGTGAAATCGTTAATGCTTGAAAATACTATATCCGCTCGGGTACAATGGGAGTGCGAGTGTTATACACAGTAACAATAGGGGATGATCATCCAGTGCAATTAAAGAAGCTAAATGATAAAAGCATCGATCAATTATTCGAAGCGATATTAACCCTGGGCAGTGTGGAAGAGTGCTATGTATTCTTCGATGATCTCTGCACCGTTAACGAAATTCAGTCCTTGTCGCAGCGGCTGGAAGTGGCGCGCATGCTGGGCAAGGGATGCACATACAACCAGATTGAAGCAGAAACGGGAGCCAGCACCGCAACGATTTCGCGTGTGAAGCGTTGCCTGAACTACGGCAATGACGGTTATAAAATGACGCTGGAGCGTTTAGGACGTTAAACTTATGACGAAGCCGGGTGTGCTGGTTATTAGTCATGGTTCACGTGAACAGAAATGGGTGTCGCTTGTGGACGAAGCCGTCCAGAAGCTGGCCTCTCATATGGATATACCGGTCGTATCTTCGTACCTGGAATTGGTAGAGGGCCGTCTGATTCAGGACGGCATCACGGCCTTGGAAGATCAGGGTGTCACCGACATTCTGGTCATTCCTCTATTTGTCTCGTCCGGCAGCACACATGTCGACGAAATAGCTTATGCTATAGGAGCGAAGGCCGTTCCGGACATGGAGACGGACCTGGCGCCGTTTCGGGTTCAGTCCCGAGTTCATTTTGGTACACCGATGGACGACGAACCCGAGATGGCGGCCATGGTATGGGATAAGGTTAGAGAGCTGTCCGTTAACCCGGCTAAGGAGGTTATTCTTCTCGTCGGACACGGCAGCCGGCATGATCTGTTTCGCAGCCGCTGGGAAAAGGGTATTAACTCTTTGGCACAGCGAGTTAGCGAGGTAAGCGGAACAAGCGCAGATTATGCCTTACTCAGTCCCGGCGATGTTCGGGACAAGGTGACAGCATGGATGGAGCGCGGCTGCGATGTGATCGTAGCTCCGCTTTTTTTAAGTGAGGGGTATTTTACGGAGAAGGTGATACCTGATCGTCTCGAGGGGCTGGAATGCCGATATTCAGGCAGAACCTTGCTTCCGCATCCGCTGCTGCCGCAGTGGATGGAGTCGCAGGCTAAACTTCTTCTTCTATCCTTGAAATCATAAGTAGGTGGCGTATCGTTAATGAGAAATGCAAGGTTAATCTATAATCCAACCTCCGGCCGGGAGGAAATGAAGCGTCGGCTTGCTGATATATTGAACCGTCTGGACAGTGCTGGCATCGAAACCTCCTGTCATGCAACAACCGGAGAGGGGGATGCGACCCGTGAAGCGGCGGATGCCGTCGAACGCGGATACGATCTTGTGATCGCAGCTGGCGGAGACGGTACGCTCAATGAGGTCATCAACGGGATGGCCGGCAGGGATAACCTTCCGCCGCTGGGTATTTTCCCGATGGGAACCACAAATGATTTTGCGCGGGCGCTCGGCATCTCGAAGAACTGGGAGGAGTACTGCGACCTGGTGATTCGGGGCGAGACGCGTCCGATTGACGTGGGCAAAGCGAATGATCGTTACTTCATCAATATTGCGGGCGGCGGTACGCTGACCGAGCTCACATATGAGGTGCCCAGCAAGCTGAAGACGATGATCGGGCAGCTGGCGTATTATTTGAAGGGGATCGAGAAAATGGTCAGCCTCGCGCCGCAGGAGCTCATCATCAACGCCAGCGGTCATCCGGCGATCCATGACGAATTCATGGTGTTCCTCATTGCCAACAGCAACTCGGTTGGCGGCTTTGACAAAATCGCGCCGGGCGCGAGCATCGACGACGGCTTGTTCGACGTCATTGCCCTGCGCAAGTGCAATCTGGCAGAGTTCGTACGCGTGGCTACGATGGCTCTGCGCGGCGAGCACATCAACGACAAGCGGGTCGTGCATTTCCGCACCGACTATATGGAGGTCGTCTCTCCGGGACCGGTTCAGCTGAACCTGGACGGCGAGTTCGGCGGCGTCCTGCCGGGCACGTTCCGCGTCCTGCCGCAGCATTTGCGGATTTTTGGCTGAGATGTTTGGCTGGTAGAGAGGCGGTAGGCATGGAACGCGCGTAAGGCGTGATGGTTGCTGCTGAGTGCTCAGCGGGGACTGACCGCATTAGCGATGGATAGGCGATTGGGGCGATGGGCCATTGATCGAGATGGAACAGGCTGAGGATCGCCGCTTAGACTTCAGGCTCTTGTAAGTAAATGATTGGATTTGCAGGCTGGATGGATTGAATAACATACGAGGCTCCCGTATAATGATGGACGTGAGCTTGTGCGCTAAGCTCCCTTGGGGGAGCTTTTTGTTGTTTAAGCGAATGAAGGTTAACGGAAGATCATCCGCTTTGATTATGGATGGTGTACCGATTGGGAATATAGAGTGGTAAGGGACAAGTTGAACGGAAAGAAGTGAACAGCACATCATGAAGAAGAACCGCAAGGGAAGCGACACGCGCCGCAGCGGCAAGCCGGCGGCTTCGGCGGCCCTCCTGGACCTGCCGGTGGCCAAGAACGACGAGGTCGTGATCGATATTATAGGAATGAACCATGACGGGGAAGGGGTTGGCCGTGCGGACGGCTACACCCTGTTCGTTCAGGGCGCCCTGCCGGGCGAGAAGGCCCGAGTGAAGGTGCTCAAGACCAAGAAGCAGTATGGCTACGCCAAGCTGCTGGAGCTGGTCGAGCAGAGCCCGAACCGCATCGCGGCCCCGTGCCCGATCTACGACCAATGCGGCGGCTGCCAGCTGCAGCATATGAGTTATGCCGGACAGCTGGAGTGGAAGCGCCAGCTGGTGGTGGACAACCTGGAGCGGATCGGGAAGCTGCGGGTGGTGCGAGAGGCGGAAGGTGCTGGAGAGACGCGTGTGGACGACGGACAAGACAATTCAGATCAAGAGGGGATCCTCGTTCGTCCGACACTCGGCATGAGCGAGCCTTGGCGCTACCGCAACAAGTCCCAGGTGCCCATCGGGGTAACAGAAGGCGGCCTGGTCGGCGGGTTTTACGCCCGTGGCAGCCACCGGATTGTGGACATGGAGACGTGCCTCATCCAGCATGAACAGAACGACGAAGTCGTCAGACGCGTCAAAACTATTGGACGGAAGCTAGGCATTACCGCGTACAATGAAGAGACAGGCCAAGGCCTCCTTCGCCATGTGGTGGTGAAGATCGGTTTTGCTACCCGTGAAATGATGATTGTGCTCGTGACGAACGGCGAGCGGATTCCACGCGTGAACGAGTGGATCGCGACGATTCGCGAGGAGCTGCCGGCCGTCGTTAGCGTATGCCAGAATATCAATACGCGTAAGACGAATGTTATTTTTGGGGATGTGACCCGCGTCCTGTGGGGTCGTGAGGTCATCCATGACTATATCGGCGATGTGAAGTTTGCGATTTCTGCACGTTCCTTCTACCAAGTGAACCCAGCTCAGACCGAAGTACTGTACGGTAAAACGGTGGAGTATGCCGGATTAACCGGGGAAGAGACCGTGATCGATGCCTATTGCGGCATCGGGACGATATCTCTGTTCTTGGCACAGCATGCCAAGAAGGTGTATGGGGTCGAGATCGTGAAGGAAGCGATCGAGGATGCCCGTGCGAATGCCGAGCTCAATGGTATGAAGTATGTAGATTTTGAAGTCGGCGCTTCTGAGGATGTGATTCCACGCTGGAAAGAGCAGGGGATTGAGGCGGACGTCATCGTGGTCGATCCTCCGCGTAAAGGGTGCGATCCGCGCCTGCTAGAGACGATTCTTGAGATGAAGCCGGAGCGCGTGGTATACGTGAGCTGTAATCCATCCACACTGGCAAGGGATTTGAGGGTGCTGGAGGATGGCGGGTATCGGACGGTGGAGGTTACGCCGGTTGATATGTTTCCGCATACGGTGCATGTCGAATCGGTGGCTTTGTTGGTGTGGGTTGGTACAGAAGGCTGAGATTGTAGTAGTGGAGCGGATTTAGGGAGTATTACAGATGGAATTGTAGTGTGAAACAGAAGCTTGAAATTAATAGAGTTGACTGATTGTTGACGAAAATAATAGCTCGTATTGGGGATGACAACTTCATAAATCGTGATTGTAATTGGTCTGGAAGGGGTTCGACTCTCCTCGCCTTCATCTTGAAGGGGCTGTCTCAAAAGGATGTCTGCACACACTACTGACATATCACCTAGATCAAATCACGGTAAAAATTGAAGAAATGGCGGCGTTAGGGAGATCCCTGTGCCGCCATTTCTCTATTTCGATCCACAACCGCTTTCTTTAATAGATTATGAGTAAACGAAAGCCACCCAACCTCCAGGCTTACATTTGGCAAGCCACGAAGCAGTAAGCGTCCGAATCCCCGATTATTATTTATTTGCCCAAACACACTTTCAGGTTCAATCATTCGCTGATCATAATGCACATGTCCTTCTTCACTTCATAGCTTTTCCCTAGCCTTTCTCCTCAAACGCATGTACTTCAGACTTGCTTTCACTTCTCTGATACCTACGGCTTTTGTACAAGCAGTTTTAATGTATAGCCTTCACAACTCGTACTACGATAGTGTTCGTACTCAATTTCATAGTCACTTCCCATTTTCTCTTTGCTTTTACGGTAAAAAGCTAACTTCTGTCCGGCTTTACAGGTCCAAATATCTTCGTTGGAATTTTATTTCTAGCTATCTATAATGCTTACAAGCCTTATCTGAAAGCATTCAAGCAAAATACAGTAAATCATTCTTGACCCACTTAAATCACTCGTACCACAGGCTATTTATAGGCTTAACCTAGCAGTGAGACTATGATGTCAAGGTGAAAATCATTATGGTTCCTCAGGATTATTTCTTTGGTTTGAGAGTATTTCCTCTTTGAGATCGTATGAAATCGAGATGTATTCTTTTTCTCCTCGAACCCAATCTGTTCCGGATAAATCTTTTACTCGAATTTGACTTGGTCCAAGAGGATGATTCTCATAATATGGGGACGGCAAAGCTGCGATTTTCGCTTGACCACCTTTATTTAAGTAAGCAAGAAAATTATCATCACACTCGCAGTGTGGAATGGTAATTTGAAACATAAGACTACTGAAGCAAACTGCATAGATTGAATAAGGAGTGGTTGGTTCCGCGGTTTCCTTCCGAAGAAATAGCCAATTACAGGGATAACGGTAAACTTTGAAGCCAGGAGTAAATTGTACAAAAGTTAACAAACCAAACGGACATTTCATTTTCAAGTGATCGGGTTCCATTATCCATTCAATAGTTTTTCTGAAATGCTGTATCTCGGATTCCGGCATTAAGGTGAGAGCCATTTTTACGAAACATTTATATACTGCAACCGGAATGTATGGATCTCTTATCCCAGGGAGGATGATCTCGTTATTTTCATCATTGTTGATGATGGATGGGCTGTCGATGTAGTCACCAATTCGTAGTTGACCATCAACTGATTGGATTTCGAGATCCTTCTTATACTTTGGGGTTCCGCGCTTTCCTCTAACCTGAGAAACAGCCCGCCAGAAGGAAGTATAACTGCCAAGATGGTTCTCCATATCGGAGAAAAATTGATTGCAGCTATCACATTCGTAATGATTTAATAAACGTCTGTTACCTAGCATTTCAGGGATTGCATGAGCTTTCTTCTTGAAAGTAACTTCTGGTCTGCTTCTTTGACAGAAACGGCAAGTTTGATCTTGTTTTGAGCCGAGATATTTCACTCCCTCCCAATTCAAAGGAAGTACACAAGCGTCATATTTATGTTCAAAGAAGGAGAACATCTCTCTTATCTCTTCATTCATATAACAACCCCCAAAAAAATATTGTTATCGTTATATCTAAGGATAGCGAGTTTGTCTAATTATCTTATTCACCCACAAATTCATCCTTCCAATTATACTCCATAATTTGTAATCATAAACGAAAGTCTTAAGAAATAGCTCGGTCTTGATCTAAGTAGGGATCAAAAGAGTTGGCAATGATCCTCAAGGGGATACAGTTGTTTGAACGATAAATAAAATAGCTGGATCAATTGGTCGCTTTGACTTTCCTATTTTATCTATTATCATTAAGAGGAAATGTTATTTTAGACTATATATTCTGTATATACAATTAAGAATTGCAGGTGATTGAATGGACAGTGAGAGAAAAGTAATTTGCGACAATTTGAATAAGTACATAACAGATGAATTGGCAAATTGTATTGATGAAGAATTATTCACTAAGGCCACATTAGAAGAATTAGGCGAATTCTATTATAAAAAAGCATTGTCACAGGTCAACGATGCAACAGATATATTACTTCAAACTGTAATTAGATTTAAAGTCCATAAAGATTTGGCGTTTGAAAATTTGAAAGACTATTATAAAAGTCTTTGCAAAATTATTGGCATAGAAAAATTACCAAGCGAGACATTTATTGAAGTGAAGGGAAAATACAACGATATTTTTGTTCAGAAATATAACATAGTCCTTCAGAAAGCGAGTACCGCAACAGCAGATATAAATAATAAACTTCGGAGGCTTAAGGATGATAGTGACTCTTTAAAGAATGCTCCACCAAATTACTCACTTTTGAGGGATTTAAGCAGTGATGAGTTAAGGCTATATGAGTACGGTAACGAATGTAATGTATTAAGAACAAGAAAAGAAATGATAGAGTTCGTTGTACAATATATGACAACTACACTGATGGAGTTCTGCGATATTCATAATACAAATAGTATTGAGTTAGCCATAAAAGAAGAAACTCTCAAACTGTCAAAAAATGATATTTTTGGAGCGGATGTTTCTTTTTCATCATATAAAGATATAGTAGAAATAACCGAGGATGATATAGACAGACCGTATGCGCTATTTTTTAAAGTGAAATTTTACACTGCCACTGAGATGGCGCGAAAAAAATTATATACATCACAGTATACGTTCAATGAGGAAGCTAGGATTGAGCAATACAAGGCGTATTTAAGCAATATTCCAAGGGTAGATGATTTGCAATTCCATAGAGAGAACGACCAGGAGGCGTATTTATCTTCTTTAAGGAAGTTCGTATCCGATTATCTAATAGTAGATGATTTAACAAATATGTTAGCCGAGAGTATATGCCTACGAGATCGAAAGGATATATTGACAAAATGTGTAGAACTATATAATGCAGAGGAATTTGAGATTTTTGGCAATATTGCGCCAATTCAAATAGAAGGTATGTTTGCAGACTTCTTAAGGGATGCAACAATCTTTAGACGATTTACAAAGCTAGAGGTATATGCAGGCGCTGTTTTACGAGAGAAAATTAAATACTTACAAGATGTAAATAGTGATATTTATCCAGAAGCCGTAGAATATTTTATGTTTTACTTCAACAATATTATTAGGAATAAAGTGGCTCATGGTAGTTACAAGAACATCTTTAAAGATAAAATGCAGGCAGAGATATTTGCTACAGAAGTAATTTTAGATATGAGTATGCTGGTTTACATGCTTTCTAGGAAAAGTGAAACAGAAAAAATGTACCGATTTATAAATGGATATCAAAAATACTACACTCAGATGATTAAGTCTGAGCATCCCTGTTTTGGGGCATTGTTAAATGATATGATAGGTGACAAAATGGTTTCAAATTATGATTCTATTGAAAAATATCGTCCTATCCAAGTTGCTTATTGGCTTGTGAACCCATACTATGAGAAAATATATGAATCTGTGGGAGACAAAAAAGATTTGCTTGATTTGAGAAGTCAATTTCTTAGTAAAGAGTTTTGGTTATATGTTTTAAACGAACTAAATGATGTGGTTCAAACTGGATATGACTATAGAAGAATTAATTTGGAGTTTATTTCTATAGTCAATGGGCTCTTTCGTTGTAATATTACAGATGAAGTTAAAGGAATTTTAGGACAAGTAAATTCAGCGCTTCAACGAATTAAGATTATGGGGAACTAGCATGTTGCGCTGCTACCGATTTATGAGAAGTGAAGATATTAATCAATGGATGCGGTTATCCTTACAAGGGTAGCCGTATTTTATTTTTTCGAAGAGGTTTCTTGCCGATTCGTGTTTTTGGAGCAGGACCTTAAACCGCCTCTGGTGAATATTTACATATGACAATGCATGTGATTTCAATGTATGGAGTGATCGATATGACATCGAAGATTAATTGTCCGCTTTGCGGCAACGAAGCAGTACAAATTAGAGACAGGTCAGAAGTTTACCTGATAAACTGCCTAAGTTGCGGTAACTTCCAGATCACTCGAGAGTGCTTGGAGGATTTGCCCGCTGAGCGTAAACTTCTACCACAGTTGATGAAAGTATCGGCATTTACCAGATACCGTACGATCAATAATGAGCCGGTAGCTACATTATTCATCGGTGATCCCAAAGGCTCGGAGGGGTATTCGGTTCAACAAGTCGTTGATCAATTCCCGTCCGTACCAGAACGTAAACTGAAAGCCCTGCAGAACCTTCAGGGGCTTTCGAAATATTGGGGTGATGCGGTGGCGATTGATCACAAAGACTACGTTGTATTCTTCCCTGAAGTAAATGAAGAGCAGCCCAGTCTGATGATGATGCGAACATTGGTCAAAGAAGGCTTAGTTTCCGGTGAGGTAAAGTTCCCGACACAGCTCACGGTAACAGAAAAAGGTTATTCGCTGTTAAGAGGTCAAGCAGCACCAGAAGCACGATCGCCAGAGCCAAATGCATCAGTTATAGAAGAGCCGCCGACTCCCGTAGCTCAACCCAGTAAGCTGGCGGAGCTACACCCGAAAGTCTTGGCAAAAGCAGAAAGGCTTTTCCAAGATGGGCATTACCGTTCGGCTGTCCTTGACACTTATGTAGCCCTCAATAAAGATGTCCAGCGTAAGAGCAAGCTTAACCAAGATGGTTCAGCTCTTATGCAAAAGTCGTTCTCAAAGGATACTCCAGTATTAAAGGTAGCTGGAGGTGATGATCCACAGCTAGGGGCAATGTGGTTATTTTCGGGAGCTATGATGGGGGTTCGAAATGTTTTAGCTCACGATGATTCAATACATCCTTCTGAGCAGGAAGCGTTAGAGTTGCTTTACTTTGCATCGAATTTATATAGGGGATTAGACCTTGCGGTGAATGTAAATGCGGAGAGACTAATAAATGAAATTTCTCAGCTCACATTCATTCTTAACGGTAATGAGTCCACTTCGAACAGCGCAAAGCTTAAAGCATTCCTTGTAACTTCAAGTGAATTCATTGACAGCGATTTGCACAGGCTTTGTTTCCTCAGGATTCTTGAGATAATTAAAAGCTCATATTTTAACGATCAAAATGCGGGTATCGACTTGTTGTTGGAATGGGATGAAACACTTCTCGACCACCTAATTCACGACGACCATGTCGAGCTGATCTGCTCAATTTATAAAGCAGCTGGCGGCTCGTATCCTTCCCGATCTGCTGGAACATTGATTTCGAATAAATTTAACAAGGTGTCGAAGAGCCTTAAGGTATTTCAGGAGTATATGCTTTCAAGCGATGACGCTTTTTATGAAGTTCTGGAGAAGATTTGGTTTAGTGATGACTTTATCAAATCGATTGTTAAGTACGGTGAGGAAGAGTTCTTGATTACGTTCCTCAGAAAGGTAATTGATAAGGAGTTCCATTTGAAGAGACATGATCTGAACACTTTGAGCTACGAATTGAACCGCGCGGGCATACAAAATATTTTTGAACTAGCCGACAAGGTTGAAAAGATGAATGAGGAATCTTAAAGATAGGTTTGTCTGTTTGACGTGAAGGTAATAATTCGTTCGAGAAGGGAAGCAATCAATGTCATTAGGTCATAAGGAGCTAACTGAACAATTAGAGTTAAGGAAGAAAACTTTGCTTAAGCGGTTGATCGCTAATCCTAAAGATCTGACCTATGAAGAGTTTATTGAAATCAAGGAATTATACGCAGTTATATATTCCATGTTCCATACAATACAGAAGCATTGTAAGGACAATGAATTGTATCATGTCCCTGTGGGAGATCAGATTACGGGGGTGCTTGGAGAAGCTTTCATACTACGTTACTTAAATAACAAGTACAGAGTATCGAAAACCAAACCCAAATTTGCGAAGAACAGTTCGACCAGTCAGGACATTGAATATCACAACGATGATGATGTTAAAATTATCGCTGAGGTAAAGACGACTTCTTATTATTCGGAAAAGCGTTCTTCAACTCCAATAGGGTCGGAGTGGCAAGAGCTTTACTTTGTTTATTTAGACCAACACTTGAATCCAGTAGCAGTTTGGAAAATCAGAAATAGGGAAGGATTCCTAAATTTCCTTGATCCAAAAGATACAAGAAAAGTTAGAATCCCAAAGCCCAATAGTACTGTATCTGGAACAAAGGAAGTTTTTCTTAAAGATAACTGTTTTGCAGAGCCTATAACAGATGATTTTCTAAAATACCTAAATCAGGTCGTTTAGAGGTTCAGAAGCTGCCGCGGAAATTGGCAGCCTTTTATTTTGACATGGATACTAACTCTTTAGGTAGCTTGCTTTGAAGTAACTGACGAGCAGCAGCAAGTCTATCTCGACAAAAAGAAAAAAGAGAAGGCTGACAAAGCGGAATAGAAGCCAAGTTTATATTCAACTACGCGGCTCTGTGGCAGGGGAGTCGCTTCTTAATAAAACAAATAATTATAAAATTGTAGGAGGTTTTTTAATATGGCGAAGAACACAGGAAACGGTTATCGCAAAGGTGCAGTAAAGGATCGTACTCAATTCCAGTCACCAAACGGGAACTGGGCTAAACGTGATACAGATACGGGACGCATTATGGATCAGAAATCATCTGGTGGGAGGTTCAAGGGCGTTCGAACAGATAAGTAATACAGTCGAAAGAACCAGCAGACGATATACTGATGGTTCTTTCGCAATAATAGATGGTAAAATAGAAGGAATATTGTGAGATGTAATAAACAGTTCATAGAGAAGGTGACGTTTTGCGAGGTATAGACTTAGAAGATGAAATTAAAGCATTAATCTTATCCGAACGTGAAGATGACTACTGGGACTTCAAGCAACAGCACCATAGTAATGATGCTAATTTGCTCCATGACATCATTTGCATGGCAAACAATCGAGTTGATCGAGACGCTTATATTATCTTCGGAATCGCTGACAAGACCTTCGATGTGGTAGGGGTCGAGAATGATGGAAACCGCAGAAATCAGCAGCAGATGATCGATTTCTTAAAATCTAAGAAGTTTGTCTCTGGCATCCGCCCGCGAGTCGAGATTCGTACATTGCGGCTGACCAGACATGAAATCGATGTCTTGATCATCAAGAACAGTACCGATACACCATATTTTCTGACAGAGGATTTCCCTAACGTTGGAAGAAGGGTCCGCGCTAACCATATCTACACTCGAGTTAGTGACACCAATACCGACATTGATAAGAGCGCCGACATCAACAATATTGAGTACCTGTGGAAAAAGCGCTTCTTGTTGACCCGTTCCCCATTCGAGCAGATCATAAAACGGCTTGAGAACAAAGAGGAATGGGAAAGTGATGAGTATGTCTATTACAACATTTATAATCCCGAGTTTACCGTCATATTAGAGGATGATAATGAAGGACGTAAGCTAATACCCGAGTTCTATGCATATGCAATGACCAATTCGTCAACATTGTATCAAATGTTGAATATCAAATATTTCGGAACACAATTATACGGAAAACAGATAGTGATTCTGGATGGAGGAAGATATACTACGCCTACACCTGAATGGGAGTTTCTATATTTTGGTCAATACAGGATTCACGCTGATTATGCTCTAAAGTATTTTACGAAAGACAGTCCTGCCTACAAGATAAATGAGTTTCTCTTTAATGAAGATAATCAAGAACAGGGGTCTGCGAGGCGGAGGTTTTTCGAGGTTGTTCTGTTATTTGAGGATCTGCTGGAGAAAGATACGTTTCTTGGATATGTTCATCATCATAAAGACGATTTTCTAAGAAGATTGTCAGCATTAGATGGTGAGTGGTCTTGGATTGAAGCCAACACTCAACGTCAACAGGAGCAAGTCGTTAACCGTTTGAAAACAGGGAAAGTATTAAATCAGATGCTTTGTGAATTTCGGCTAATGGTTGATTAATTTGATAGGATTGAGAATTGAGGGATTAGCTATGGATGAATTAACTTTTTACGATCAAAGTATTCAAAGAATTGCTGAAATCATGAGATTTGATCTTTTTTCTGCTGCTGAATATCTCCAAGAAGAGTTGCAAAAAGATCCGGATGGTATACAGCATTTGGCATCGATAAGGAAACAGTTTTTAACAAAGGATGACGCTAATACTGGATTATATTACTTTATTAAGGACAATTACTTTTCACTCCAGACAGATGATAACGTAGATGCTCTTATCTGTATGGTCATCGAAATATCACATGCAAGTCGAATTCATTATCAGTTGCTTGCATTTGAAAAGTATAACCCTGAACAGCCCATTTTTAGAAAATACCCAGAACTTTTTCAGAAGATTCGTAAAAAAGCAAATGGTAATTTTGATTATGAATTAATTAGATTGGATGCTGTAAATTTCAATCCTCTGCCTAATATGCCGAAGTACAAAGCTTTCAAGTATAAAGATTCTGTCCTTTATATAGATAGTTACCTTGATTCAACAGTTCCATTCTATCTTATGCACAAATATGGAAAGGAACATTTACATATAAGACTTGACCCTCACTATATTTCCAAGAAAATGCCACAAATGCCGTTAGAAGAAGAATTTCTTCAACCGC
This sequence comes from Paenibacillus sp. ISL-20, assembly GCF_018613005.1. Lineage (NCBI taxonomy): Bacteria > Bacillati > Bacillota > Bacilli > Caryophanales > Paenibacillaceae > Paenibacillus > Paenibacillus sp. ISL-20. Next base: position 34,944 of record NZ_JAGGRD010000034.1, on the reverse strand, counting down.
CTAATCCTCATTGGATAGAGCGCTTAATAATTCATTCAGATCAACATGAGGGCACCGAGCTATTTCTACCGATGCACACAGAAATAGGCAATGAGTGGGAACATTTACAATGGTCTGAATATTCGAAAGGGATTAGAAAGCTACAAATAGTAGCTACCATGAAAAGCGAAGGAAATGGCAAGCATTTCAGCATGTCATTTGAGGAACTCTCAGAAGAAGCAATTGAAGATGGAATGTTAGTTGGTCGAATGATCCACTTGGATGCGATTGATTCTTACGATACTCCATTTGAAAAGGTAAGGCTTAATCATCTTGATCTTGCGGTTAATATATACAGAGGTGAGAGCATACAGGAACGAATGAATTCAACTTTGGCTTCTGGTAAAAGAATAACCGATGCTTCTGTTCGTACTCACCTAATTCGAGCCGATGACATTATGTTTTCAGACTTGCTTGAGATAGCTAACATGTTCTTTAAGTCAAAGACAATGATAGAAGAGTGGATTAACTATCAATTTAAATTCCGCACAGAGGATACCGAATCCAATGTCAAATAGTAAGATAAACGTTACATGAACCGACAGTAAAAATTACTGACGGTTTTATGTTGCTTTGGCTTTTATCAGATTTTTACCGTTGCATAAAGGGGTTCTTAAGCTGCCGCGAAAATCGGCAGCTATTTCTTTTATAACGGATATGTTACTGTCACTCAGACAATTTGAAGGTATTCTTTAATCACAAACTTCAGTCACATAGTTCAATCACAACTGCTGAATCACATATCTCCAATTACTTATGCAAATGCTTCCAGAGCAGTATAATAGGTTTATTAATTCCCAAGGGGCTAACCTAATGAAGGCATCTCCGGACTTTATCAAAGAGTTAGAGTTATTGTATGAGCAGTACGAACAAGAAGTATCGGAGAAGCTGAAAGCGGGTCTGCTTGAACCGAGTGCGGCTAAGAACCGTTTCATTGGCAGATGTTAATTTTGCTAGCCATAACAACTGGCCTTCGACGAGGAGAGCTAGTTGGGCTGGAATGGAAACATATTAATTTAGATACTGGAATTATTGAGGTTAAGCAAAGTATCTCGCTATCAGAGAACGGAGAAAGAATAATAACTGAACCAAAGACCAAAAAGTCTAAAAGAAAAATATCTCTACTGGACTCGATCATTGCGAATTTGAAAGAATACTACTTATACTCTCGCAAAAAAAGATTAACGTTAGGTGATGCTTGGAAGGGAGGAGAGCATTTCTTTGTATTCTCAAATTCTGAAGGTAATGCATATTACCCGGAGACACCTTATCTGTGGTTTCGTAACTTTTTGAAAAAGAATGGCCTTCGCTACATCCGGTTTCATGATTTAAGACATACTTCTGCGACATTATTAATAAATCAAGGCGTCCATGCGAAAATCATTTCCGAGAGGCTTGAGCATGCCAGCATCACTACGACAATGAATGTATATGGCCATGCTCTTCAGTCGGCCGACCGGGAAGCTGCAAATAAGTTTGATTCCATTGTTCCATTGAAAAAGAGAAAAACAAAGTAAGGGTATATCAAGAAGAGTGCTCATTGACGATTTTAACATAATGGACTAATATGGAAATTATTCAAGCTTGTAATGAGCATTTGCAGAATCATAGATATTAGGTCCGTAACGGACATAGGCGATTCCTTTGAGTAGACAGAGCTACTTCAAGGAATCTCTTTTATTTTCATAGAGGAACTGACCTATTTATTTGAAGGAGAAGTCATATGACGAAGAAAAGAATCATCCGCAATGCCGTGCGTTGTAAAAGCTGCCTTGCTATAATTGAATCAAAGACTACTCATGATATTACTTTTTGTTCTTGTGGTAAAGTTGGTGTTGATGGAGGGCATGACTACTTGCGACGCGTAGGTAGTTTGGAGGACTATGAAGAACTTACAGAATGGGTATCTATGTGATCTATTGATTCGGACTAAGTTAGGGCAATTAAAGAGGCTAAACAGCTATATTTAATCAGTGTCGACTAACAACGGATCTAGGCAACTCAAGTAGTGCTCTTCTGCTTTGTTGCGTAATTGTCCAAACTGGAATGAAGGAACATGTCGTCTTTATAGCGAAATAGGAGTAGTGCTTAAGACATATAGCGTTCTAGCTAGTTATATGCGGACATAGATAAATGCAACTTATCAAAGGAGGAGAAGAATGGAGTCTAATTTTGCATTCTTAGAAAGCAACTTTCCTGTACTTGGTCAAATTGGCGCAACAGCAGAAGAATATCTTTATTCGGACCCTAATTCTTGCTTGATCAAATTAGGATTACTGGGCGAAACAATCGTCAACCTCATGATGCAGTTTGATGGCATCCAACCTCCAAGCTACGACAACACGCACGCCAATCGTATTAAGCTACTGAAGGGCCAAGGACTGCTACCACGGGAAATTGATGATATCTTATACAGCTTGCGTATGACTCGGAATAAAGCAGTGCATGCGAACTATGATTCGCTTGAACAATGTAAAGTTCTAATGGGCATGGCCCATGAGCTAAGCATTTGGTTCATGCAAACTTATGGAGACTGGCAGTATAGTCCCCAACGGTTTGTGTTGCCTCTTGAAAAGTCTCAAGCTAAGGTTGATTATGAAGCGATCCTTCGTGAGAAAGAAGCTAGGATTGAAGAACTAACGAAGCTTGCTGAACAAGCTAAAGTGGCCCAGACTATGACGATTGAGGAGCGTACCTCAAGAGGCAGCCGTGCAGCCCAACAACTTCAACTTTCCGAGGCGCAAACAAGGTACATTATCGACGAGCAGCTACGTAAGGTTGGATGGGAAGCAGATACGGTTCATTTGCGATATTCGAAAGGCACTCGACCACAAAAAGGCCGTAACCTTGCAATTGCTGAATGGCCGACACGCAATTCCAGCGGTAAATCTGGTTATGCCGATTACGCTTTATTCGTGGGGCTTCAAATGGTCGGCATTATTGAAGCGAAGCGTCAATACACCGACATCCCATCCGTAATTGACAACCAATGCAAGGAATATGCACAATCCGTAAGTGAAGAACATGCTACTTATCAGGTGGGTAATTGGAATAAATATAAAGTACCTTTTGTATTTGCAACGAATGGTCGGAAGTACTTGAAGCAGCTTGAGACAAAATCGGGGATCTGGTTCCTCGATGTGCGTAAACAATCGAACATCTCCAAAGCCCTTCAAGGCTGGATGAGTCCCGAAGGCATTGTTGAGTTGTTGAACAAAGATACGGATACAGCTGATCAAGCCCTGGGCGCAACACCTTATGATTTGTTGAGGGACCCAGATGGCCTCAACCTTCGCGAATACCAGATTGAAGCGATTGAAGCCACAGAACAAGCCATTATCAATGGACAGGATAAAGTACTACTATCGATGGCTACGGGCACAGGGAAAACGAGAACGATATTGGGGATGTTGTATCGTTTCTTGAAATCTGGCCGTTTCCAGCGTATCTTGTTCCTCGTTGATCGCACTTCGCTTGGTGAACAGGCGCAGGATGTGTTCAAAGAAGTTAAAATTGAAGAACTCATGACACTAGATAACATCTACAACATCAAGGAGCTCAGCGACAAAGACATTGATAAAGAGACCAAAGTGCATGTCGCCACAGTACAAAGCTTGGTTAAGCGCGTACTCTACAATGAGGGTGAAATCATTCCTGCTGTTTCTGACTATGACCTTATTATTGTAGACGAAGCGCACCGCGGCTATATCTTAGACAAGGACATGAGCGACGACGAGCTGCTATATCGTAATCAGGAAGATTATATGAGTAAGTATAGCGCTGTCATCGATTACTTTAATGCGGTTAAAATTGGCTTAACGGCTACGCCTGCCATTCAAACGACACAGATTTTTGGGCAGCCAGTGTTCAATTACACCTATCGTCGAGCAGTGGTAGAAGGTTACCTTGTCGATCATGATGCGCCGCATACGATTGTCACCAAGCTAAGTAAAGAGGGAATCACCTATCAGAAAGGTGAAGTTGTCCCGATTTACGATCCTGTAACGGGAGAAATTACAAATAGTGGCGAGCTGGATGATGAGTTAAAATTCGATGTGGAGAAGTTTAACCGCCAAGTCATCACAGAGAACTTTAATCGCACCGTATTGACCGAGATTGCTCAGGATATTAATCCAGAGGGCGATGCGAAGACGCTGATCTTTGCCGTGGATGATAGTCACGCCGATGTCATCGTGAAGCTGCTTAAAGAAATTTACGAGCCATACGGTGTAGACAATGATGCGGTCATGAAGATTACAGGCAGTATTGGCGGAGGTAACCCTAAGAAAGTCCAGGAAGCGATCAAACGATTCAAAAATGAACGCTATCCCAATATTGTTGTTACCGTCGATCTGTTAACGACAGGCATCGATGTACCTAAGATTACTACTCTTGCCTTTATGCGGCGGGTCAAGTCACGTATTCTCTTTGAACAGATGATGGGTCGTGCAACACGTCTAAGCCCCGAGATCGGCAAGACGCATTTTGAAATCTATGATCCGGTTGGTGTATATGAATCCCTTGAGGATGTTAATACGATGAAACAAGTGGTTGTTCAGCCTTCTACATCATTTGATGATTTGTTGGATGGATTAGAAGAGTTGCCAACTGAGAAGCAACTGCAAAATCAAATTGATCTCATTGTTGCGAAGCTGCATCGCAAGAAGCGGAACATGACCAAAGATACCATGGCCCATTTCCGAGACATTGTACAAGGTGACACACCAGATCAGTTCATCGAGAAAGTCAAACATATGCCTGCAGAAGAAGCAAAAGCCTATGTTCTTGAACATCGGAAAGTCTTTGATATCATGAATGAAGGCGGCAGAGGGAAGCCAAGAGCCATAGTGATTTCGGATAAAGAAGATGAACTCGTCTCTCATGAACGTGGTTATGGTAAAGGCTTGAAGCCGAAAGACTATTTGGATGAGTTCAAAACATTCATTACGAACAACATGAACAAAATCGCCGCTCTCCAAGTGGTTTGTACAAAGCCTAGTGACCTTACGCGGGAAAGCTTAAAGAGTTTGCGATTGGAGCTGGATCGCGAAGGGTTTACAGAACAACAGCTGAATACTGCATGGAAGCAACTGTCTAATGAGGACATAACAGCGGACATCATTAGCTTTATTCGCAAGGAAGCGCTAGGATCTGTACTCGTCAGCCGAGCAGAGCGCACGAAACATGCGATTGCTAAGCTGAAGGAGAAGCATTCCTTTAATAAGATGGAGCTGGATTGGCTAGGGCGAATTGAAACGGTATTGTTACATGAGCCAATTCTGGATCGTGATCTATTTAATACGGGCGCTTTTAAGAATCAAGGCGGCTACAATCGCATTAATAAAGTCTTTCGTGATAAGCTAGACACCATTATTACAGACATTAATCAGTATTTATTTGAAGACAGGGGACAGTCAGCGTGAACAACCAAGAGATCGTATCAAAATTATGGAATCTATGTAACGTCCTCCGAGATGACGGTATTACGTATCATCAGTATGTAACGGAGCTTACCTATATCTTGTTCTTGAAGATGGCAAAAGAAACCGAAACGGAAAAAGAAATCCCAGAGCAATATCGTTGGGATATGCTGCTTAAGCCAAAGGGCATCGATCTTAAGAAGTTCTACAAGGAGCTGCTCAACCACTTAGGTGAGGATACCACAGGGCGAGTGCGTGAAATTTATGCAGGAGCATCATCTAACATCGATGAGCCCAAGAACCTTGAGAAACTCATTACTTCGATAGACGCACTCGATTGGTATTCGGCCAAAGAAGAAGGGCTAGGCAACCTGTACGAGGGCTTGCTCGAGAAAAATGCAAACGAGAAGAAGTCTGGTGCAGGCCAGTACTTCACCCCTCGTGTCCTAATCGATGTGATGACAAAGCTTGCTGATCCGAAGCCAGGCGAGCGTTGCAATGACCCTGCTTGCGGTACATTCGGCTTTATGATCGCAGCGGACAGCTATGTTAAGGATCAGACGGATGATCTGTTTGCGCTATCGCCTGAATTGCAGGAATTCCAGCGTAAACAGGCTTTTTCTGGCTCTGAGCTTGTACATGAAACCCATCGCTTGGCTTTGATGAATGCAATGTTGCATGATATTGAAGGACCAATCAAGCTAGGTGATACATTGTCTAATCAAGGTAAGGCGATGAAAGATTTTGATGTCGTGCTAACAAATCCACCATTCGGTACGAAAAAAGGCGGCGAGCGTGCGACACGTGACGACTTCACTTATCCTACGTCCAATAAGCAGTTGAACTTCTTGCAGCACATCTACCGCAGCTTGAGAGCAAACAATGAAGCACGTGCAGCTGTCGTCCTTCCAGATAACGTCCTGTTTGCAGATGGGGACGGCGCTTCCATCCGTAATGACTTGATGGACAAGTGTAACGTGCATACGATCCTACGTCTGCCTACTGGTATCTTCTACGCACAGGGCGTTAAGACCAATGTGCTTTTCTTTACGCGTGGCAAGTCCGACAAGGACAACACGAAAGATGTATGGTTTTATGATTTGCGCACCAACATGCCTTCATTTGGCAAAACAAATCCGCTCAAGGCAGAGCATTTTGATGCATTTATAGCGGCATATACATCGGAAGACCGTCGACAGGTACAGGATGAGCGTTGGAATGTGTTCTCCCGCGAGCAAATTCGTGAGAAGAACAACAGTCTTGATTTAGGGCTTATTCGGGATGAAAGTGTGCTTGATTACAACGATCTTCCAGATCCGATTGAAAGTGGAGAAGAAGTTGTAGCGCAGCTTGAAGAGGCAGTCGACTTGATTATGAGCGTAGTGAAGGAACTGAAGTCATTGGAGGTTAGTCGCTAATGGCTAGGGGAAAGAAGCAGAGTTTATCGGCAGAAGAGCTATTGGAACAGGCGTTGGTGCCCGAGGATGAGCAGCCGTATGAAGTGCCTGGAAATTGGGTTTGGACAAGATTGGGCATTCTTTCGGATTATATACAAAGAGGTAAGAGTCCTAAATACTCAGAAGATCAACAGTACCCTGTCATCTCACAAAAATGCATTCAGTGGGATGGATTTGATAGTAGTGTTGTAAAATTCATCAATCCTGAGTCCATTAACACATACGGTGATGAAAGATTTATTCAAGTAGGGGATATACTTTGGAATTCCACAGGAACAGGCACGATTGGCCGATTGAATATTTATAACAATGAACTAAGTGAGTTCAACAGAGTAGTAGCAGATTCGCATGTAACTATAGTAAGGATAAGTAAGATTAACAACAATTATGCTTACTTTTACCTATGTAGCCCACGAGTTCAAGATGGGATTGAAAACAGAGCAACAGGTACGACAAATCAAATCGAACTAAATACATCGACCGTCGTTAGAATGCTTATACCACTCCCTCCTCTCGCTGAACAACAACGCATTGTCGATCGTATTGAAAGCCTGTTTGCTAAGCTTGATCAGGCAAAGGAATTGGCACAAAATGCTTTAGTTAGCTTTGAAACACGTAAAGCCGCTATCCTACACAAAGCTTTTACAGGAGAGCTCACCGCGAAATGGCGGGAGGATCATCAGCATTTAGTTAATACAGTGTTACCAGACATAGCATTATTCGCAAACAAGCTCTCTAAAAAAAATAAAGATCTGATTCTTGAAGCCCAAGCAGTAGCAGAACCCTCGAATATTGCCAATTGGTACAACTGCACTATTGGAGCAATTGGTACAGTGACTAATGGTAGTACACCATCTAGGCAATCTGAGGAGTATTGGAATGGAGATATTTCTTGGGTTAGTTCAGGAGAAGTAAGAAACAACGTAATCAATTTAACTAAAGAAAAAATAACGCAATTAGGTTATGACAACTCTTCAGTAAAACTGCTTCCCGTAGGTTCAGTATTGATCGCTATGATCGGTGAGGGGAAAACAAGAGGGCAAAGTGCAATTTTGGAAATACCAGCTACCACTAATCAGAATGTCGCGGCGATTGTGATTGAACATGGATTTGTATCGTCTAGATTTCTATGGTATTGGTTACAGAAAGAATACCAGAACAATCGGAGCAGAGGTAACGGAACAGGCCCACAGGCTCTAAATTGTCAACGAGTTCGAGAGTTGGATTTCATTGTTCCTCCCCTTCTAGAGCAACAAGAAATTGTTAGAATATTAGACAATTTGATTGAAAAGGAAAACCAAATTAATGGGCTTGTTGATGTAATTGATCAGATCGATCTTATGAGAAAAGCAATTCTTGCCCGCGCTTTTCGTGGTGAACTGGGAACGAATGATCCGACAGAGGAAAGTGCATTCGAATTGCTAAAGGAAGTTGTCTTGCCTCAGTAATATAGCGAGTTTATTTGTGTCGTTCCAGATCCCTGTGATCACATCTATGATCACGAACCCTGGATTATCAACGGAAATTCGAGGGAACAGGAAATCAAGCCGAAGTCCGAAAACCCGTACTACAGTTTGGACACTTCGATTCATTGCAGGAAACGGTGCATACCAGACTGGCAGCGATTAGATCAGGATTAACCCTTTTCGTAAGATGACTAGAACTTGTTGACGAACATCGTCAACAAGCAATCAAACTCAAACAAAAGGGACAGTACACATTGGTTAAAACCCTTATAAATCAAGGGTTTTAACCAACTAACACAGAACCCAACCAACTCCCACATGCTCCCGCATACAGTGCATGTTCATCCTATGCTCTAACCTCTAAAAAAGCTGATCGGACTCCGATCAGCTTTTTTTAACTATTTCCATCAATCCGCCTAAAAATTTCATTTAGTATATTTCGGACCATCTCAATATCTTTCGGATCTCGTTCTCTTAGTAAAGAGATAATGTCTTTCATACCCGATTCCTCTGACAGTTCTTCCTGTTCTTTCAAATATGTAAAAAGCTCATACACTCCAACATCTAATGCACTAGCAATCTTCGCCAGATTCTTCATGGAAACATTACGCTCGGCTCGTTCAATAAATCCTATATAACTTATATTGAAGCCAGCCTTTTCTGCTAATGCTTCTTGAGATAATCCTCTTAATTTACGAAGATCCTTTATACGTGCTCCGACTAATTTTAAGACATCAGGCATCTTTACACCTCTCTTTAATAGAAGTGTAGGGAATGTTTTGATTCGTAATAATACATAGATAATAAGTTATTTGAATAAATTACTACTATACGGTAATATTGTATGTAGTTTGTATTTATTTATGCATCCTAAGTGAGTATTTATTTCTATATGTTTACTCTTTTTGATCAACTGAGCTAGAAATATTTTTTTTGCATCTGCAATTTTGGAAAGACCATAAAAGAATTCAGTCGCAGCTGGGGTATCCCCAATAACGGATTAGGAGCTGACGTATGTGAATCATTTAACCTCCATCGATGAATGCAGAGATAGCAAAGATAGGCTGTTAAAAATTCAGGAATACTCTATTCATTCCAAATTAATGATTAAGATGCAGCATTACGTACAGATCTATATGAACTCAGCAGCCCGGTTGATGCATCCGACCTCTGCTCATGTATGTATCTTGTTTAGTGATCGCGCTTTAGGATGCATGCTCAAGGCATTGTATATGAAGGAGAATAATTGCATGTTTTCTCCATCTTACTTTTCGCTTCAGGATATCATCCAGCTAACGGGACAGAATTCCACTCCGGATTTGGATAAGGTAATGTTTATCCATACTCTTAATTTTGTGGTCGGCTGTAATGATGCTTCAATTTTTCAACACATGAATGCCTCGCAGCTTGAGAAGCTTCTGAACCGCGTGGACGATGTGCTGATTCACCTATCGGGTAGAGTAGCATCCAATCCTTCTGAGTTGTATCGCTCGATTTTTTAAAGATAAGCATTTAAAAATTGAAAGCATGTTGAAACAAGATATCATTATGCGTAGATACTGGAGGTATCTTCATGATCATCCAACTGGGCAATTTGAAGTGAATTCCGGACCATTGGTTCTGAGTCTTTTTTGTTTCTACACTAACCTTGAATGATAGGGAGAGAGTTTAAAAGGTACCTTTTTTCTATCGAGATGCTGGCTCTATTAACGGGGTGCCAGAAGGCCCCCCGAATAAAGCATTCGAGACATAGAGACGAAAGGGTGCGAATGCTGTAAGTGCATTTGAAGAAGCAATCCGTACTGCTCGCAAGTAACCTAATGATGCCGAAAGAACAGGACCGGATTACGAAAATGATATTCATCTTATAGACCAATTCCCTGTTCACGTGTTTATATAATAAAGGTTGAGACTATTGCCCTGAAATTGGATTACCATTATTAATTTAAATGGATTTGGTTAAACATGGAGGCGAGATCCTGGTTGGAGACGATATATTGAACCGATCCAGGGGGGGCGTAAGGAAATGAGCATCTACTCTACACTTCCTTCGGTGTGATACAATGGTCGAAATTAACCATGTAAAGGATGAGATACTATGCCGGTTTACAATAAGCTAGTTCGAGATCTTATTCCCCAAGTAATTGAATCTACAGGTAAAGAATTTCGTACACGTATCTTGGATGAAGAAGAGTATACGAAAGAATTGGTCGTAAAGCTCAAGGAAGAGTCTGAGGAATACTTTGCCGCTCAAAGTTCAAAAGAATCGTTGGAAGAGCTTGCAGATATGCTTGAGGTTATTCGGGCGTTGGTCGTCGTACATGGTGCAACATGGGAAGAATTAGAGGTCTTGAGAGAGAAGAAGGTGGAATCTCGAAGTGGTTTCCAGGAACGGGTGTTTTTAATCGATGTCCACGACAACGCTTAATATCAGTCTGATTACAGAATTAAGCAGATACTTTAATCATCAGGATGTAAAATACTTCTGTATCTTTATCAAATACCCATTACATTATTTACATAGTTGGCTGCTTCGTATAATAATTCAAATTTTGATTTATAGGGGCATTGGTATTGATTTGTATTAAGTAGCAATCAATTCAGCTTAATTCCCTTAAGGTTTAGATTAAACCAAGCTTTTTCATGACCGATATTAACTATAAGATATTAGTTTCCTTGATATTTGTACTAATGATGTCAATAGCACCTCTTAGTCTATACCACTGTTTGGAATTAATTCCGTTTAAAATAGTTATAACCTTGCTAAATCCCTGGAGGTCCTAATGCTACCAGAACAACTCTCATCCATATTTCGCACCAAACAAAAATCCTACAAAATGGTCCTAGTTCTTTCACTTATCGAACATTACCAACAGACCCATTCGCTCTATTTCCCGCTCGGCATGATTGCTGAGCGGTTTTTGGCATACTTTCAAGAGAATAGTAAGCTAGGTGAGAGAGTAGATTCACCTCCCCTTGGCAAGGCGAGTCACTGGGATGATTTTACCTTATCCCAAACCATAAGCTTGCTTAAAACACCGTTGGAGGCGCTCTCGACAATCTTAGAAGTAGATCATGGCAAGGAAACAGTAACATTCCGTCCTGATATAGCCGACAAACTAGATGACCACGTCATTCAAGAGTTAAAAGAGTACGCTTTAACCGAGCTCCATAACTATAACGATAAGTTAGGAGAGTCAGTATTCTCCATTCGAAATGCACTGTCCGAAATTATGAACAGTTACATAGTAGCTAGAAACAAAGCATTTGCAGGTCATTCGTTAGGAACTCTATTCAGACAGACGATCCCCGAGCAGTTAAGATCACTTTCTTTTATCGATCCCAACTATAAGATCCAGGGTTCGGTTGGTCAGGGGAACTGGGCCAACATTCCTTGGATCGCGGTGATGGATAAGCGGTTAACGGATACAACGCAGCACGGTGAATATATCGTTTATTTATTTTCAGAGGATATGGAGTCTGTCTATCTTACATTAGCTCAAGGGGTTACTGTACCCAAAGATGAGCTTGGTAAGAAAGAAGGGTACCACTACCTTGAGCAGAAGGCCAGTGAGCTCCGTCAACTCCTTCCACTGGAAGGTCTGCAGAAGGATGATGGCATTAACCTTACCTCGAGAAGCGGTCTCGGCCGCGACTACCAAGTCTCTACGGTGGCGTATATCCGCTATGATCGTGATGCCATTCCAGATGACGATCGATTACTGGCCGATCTAGAGAATGTTGTCTCTAACTATAAAATGTATGTGGACCATGTCATTAACAATAAAGGCGTAGATGAAGAGATGCCATCGAAAGAAGAGAAGGGGAACCCGTCTTTGAGTTCATTAACTGTGCCAGAACAAATCGAGCAAATCCAATCATATATCTCCCAACGAGGATTCCATTATCCTCATGGCCTTATCGAGAACCTGTACCTCTCCCTAAAAACCAAGCCTTTTGTCATTCTGGCAGGGGTATCGGGTACCGGCAAAACCAAGCTCGTTAAGCTTTTTGCTGAAGCATTAGGTGCCACGGGGGATAATCGTCAACTTACACTGATCCCCGTTCGGCCAGACTGGAGCGATCCTTCGGATTTGCTAGGATACAAAGACTTATCCGGAGTGTTCCGAGCTGGACGCTTAGCAGAGGTGCTTGTTGAAGCTTCTCAGCGTGAGAATCAGCACAAGCCTTATTTTGTCTGTCTGGATGAAATGAACTTGGCCCGAGTAGAGTACTATTTCAGCGATGTGCTCAGCGTGATCGAGACGCAGGAATGGAAACAAGATCGGATCGTTACTTCAAAGCTAATTAACCGGGAGTCCTTGCTACCCGAGGATCAAACGGTATATGGGGACTTGTCCATTCCAGATAATGTGTATCTGATTGGAACGGTGAACATGGATGAGACGACGCATCCTTTTAGCAAAAAGGTACTGGATCGGGCGAATACGATCGAGTTTAATTATATTGATTTGCAGCAATATCCGAGCTTAGAACTGCAATATGAGGGAGTGCCTTTGGCTGTGCATAACTCGTTCTTACGAAGCGAGTATTTGCAACTGGTTGACGTGTATTCCGAGTATACGGAGTTAGTTCATGCGACCACGGAGAAGCTGGTGAAGATTAACCACATCCTAGAAGAGATCCATTCTCATGTTGGATTTCGGATTCGGGATTCGATCTGTTTTTATATGATATACAATCAGCGCCATGAGCTGCTCTCGAATGATGAGGCCTTTGATCTTCAGCTCCTTCAGAAAATCCTACCTCGCGTCCAAGGCAGTAGCCTATCTGTGAAGCGGGTACTCCTCAAGCTTCTGCAAGGGGCACTAGGGAGAACTTTGCCAGTGTCAGAACTTATGGATGACGCGTCGGAAATTTATCTAAAATGGAATGACAATGAAGAGGAAGGTAAGGCTAAACATCCTCTAAGCGCTCGGAAAATCACCTTTATGCTACGGAGGTTAGAAGAAGATGGATTCACCTCTTACTGGCTCTCTTAATCAAAGCGTGGAACTACTGCGAGTCGAGACTAACCTCTTCAATCTCTATATTCAGGGCAAACCGTATCATCCTACGGTGGAGTCTATGCAGCTTCATCGCAGCAAAGATGGGGATTGGATTGATACAAGCTTGCAGGTTCATTCCCTTTCGAGTGAATTAAGGATCGAGCAGATTTCAGTGTTCTCACCGGAAACAGGAGTGCTCACCCCATGGGAGGTAGGGGAGAAGAGTTGGCCGCTATTTTTCGAAACGCAGTCGTATGAGCTCGTTGTGGAGAAGAAGCAGACGCTGCCTCTAACCTTCCATCATGAGAATGCTAGGGTAAGACAAGCAATAAAGTCACTTGGCCAATCCATCCTGTCGGGAATCTTGAACTTTCAGAACGAGGTTGGTCTTTCCGATCTGGAGCTTAGGCTAAACGGACAGGCTGTTTTTCAGTTACAACTAGAGATTTTTCCTTCCAAAATGGATTACAAAGAAGATTATCAAATGATACTAAACGATGTGAATCGGCAGATTTATAATTTGTCTTTTGATTTTCTTCGCAAAACGTACCATTTAACCGGATTAAAAGAAACGAAACATCAAAGTCTTACGGAATTTTTTGCAATTCTCCAACATGTGTTTGAACAGCTTGTTCAAGCGGTGGAGCGAATACAGACTTCTCCTAACTACAAGCTAGAGAAAGAGATGAGGAAGGTTGAGGCAGCAAGAGTTAAGAAGACACGTAAAGAAAACATAGCGTACCTGACCAAACACCCTCATTTACTTAGACAAGACGATAAGATCGGTTTTATTCCAGTCAACGGTCAATCCTTATACCCTACCCATGCCTTGGAAATGAAACGTCGAATCCAATATGACACGATGGAGAATCGATTTGTACGGTGGGTGCTGGAGCGCATATCGAAAAAATTAAAGGAATTGAAATCAAAGATATCCGGTAGTGCTCGAATGCAAGATCCCCTCTTAATGAAGCGGATGAGCTCTATGCAGAGTCAGCTGCAGCGATTGCTAAAACTGGATTTTCTAAACGTTGGTGGGATGAAGCAACTATCCGTAACTTTAGTATTGCAAATGGCACCTGGATATCGGGAAGTATATCGCAATTATTTGATGCTCATGAAAGGTTTATCGATCCAAAGTGACTTGTTCCATCTCTCGATGAAAGACTTGGCGCAGCTGTACGAATACTGGTGCTTCTTGAAAATCCATGATCTTCTCAGTCAGAAGTATGAGCTTCTCAAGCAAGATATCATCAAGGTTCAGCGCTCCGGAATTTTTGTGACGCTGGACAAGTCGGCCAGCGCTAGGATGGTGTACAAGAACCCGAGTAATGGGGAAATATTTTCGCTCTATTACAACGCACTTCCTAAAGGCGACCGAAGCGCTACGCTCGGCCAGAAGCCGGATAATGTGCTGACGCTAAAGAAGAACGATGCTACGGTGGAGTATAAGTATATTTTTGACGCGAAATATCGGATAAATCCTGCATACGAGGGAACTCCTTATTATTATAAATACAAGCAGCCAGGTCCGGAGGAAGACGATATCAACACGATGCATCGGTACCGGGATGCAATTGTGTATTCAAACAAGCAAGAGCAAGAGTATGAACGGAGTATGTTTGGGGCGTATGTGCTCTTTCCGTATCATGATGAGGAGAAATTCCGAGAGCACAGTTTTTATAAGAGTATCGAGCTCGTCAATGTAGGAGCCTTCCCGTTTCTACCCAACTCAACAGAGCTACTGGAAGAATTCCTGGATGAGCTCATTAAGGACAGTCCGGAAAAAGCATACGAACGCTCGACGAGACCTCGAGGTACGAAGAGTTACTACCAGGACAAGATGGCTGGCAAAAACGTGTTAGTAGGTTCACTCAAAGAGCCATCCCAACTAGAACAGGCACTGGAATTAAACTTTTACCATATTCCCCTTGAAAATGTGACGGATCATAAGATTCTAACGCAGATCGAATATATTGCCCTCTATCAATCGAAGGGAAAGTTCGCTTCTACCGGAGAAACAGGCATTCACTGGTACGGACGAGTGGCTGACTGGAAGGTACTTCGTCGCAAGGAAATTACCGAACGTCCCGCGAGGCGGGGATCTGAGGAAAAGCTGTATGTAAAATTTACGATCGATAGGTGGATGAAACGGGATAAACCGATTGTTTCAGGTGGACGAGGAATCTACACGGCTCTGTATACATCGAAGTATATTTTCGACCGGGCTGCAGAGATTGCGGAACTGAAATTAGAGACAGAAGAAGATCTGATAAAGTGGCGTGAGCATAGACGAGTTGGAACGGTAAGGGTGGAATTGGATCATGAGCAGGTGGATTTAGCTAAGCGGGTGCTAGGAATTCATAGGAATCAAGCAATAGACTAGAAGTAGATACTATTGAAATTTATTGATAATGATTAATAAGAAGTTGCAGGAATCTCCGAAGATTAAAGATATAATCGGAATTTAATGGTGAAGGAGCAAATTCGAATGCCAATTGAACTAGGGATATGGAAAATCAACGGAGCAGTGGAGAGAGTTCATTTTTCAAGTATCGAGACCGAGCGTAAGCTCGAGGATGTAATCACCAATGATATTAGCATTATAGACCCCTCTTTGATGCTCATCGGAAGGCAGATCAGCACGGCTTTTGGTAAATTCATTGATATCTTGGCTATGAATGCTGAAGGAAACCTGGTTGTGATCGAGCTAAAGCGTAACAAGACTCCACGGGAAGTCGTTGCGCAGACACTGGATTATGCTTCTTGGGTTCAACAGCTGACTTACACGGATATCATAGGAATCTACAGTGAGAAGAATCCAGGAAAGCAGCTGGAACAAGAGTTTGTAGACCATTTCAAAACTGATTTTCCTGAAAGCTTGAATGAGCTACATCAATTAATTATCGTCTCGTCTGAGCTGGATCCAGCTACCGAGCGGATCATCAACTATTTGACGAGCTTCGGGGTTCCGGTGAATGCGCTTTTCTTCCATTATTTCAAGGATGGAGATAGTGAGTATTTAGCCAGGAACTGGCTCATTGATCCGAACCAAGTGGAGGCTAAGACTTCAAGCGCGACGTCCAAAAAGACAGGAAAAGCTCCGTGGAACGGAAAAGACTATTATGTCTCGTTGGGAGACGGTATTCATCGGAACTGGGAGGACTGCAGACGATATGGCTTCATTTCGGCGGGGCAAGGAAGGTGGTACAGTAACACGCTGAATCTTCTCAAGCCAGGTGCTCGAATCTTTGCATGCATTCCAAAAGTAGGGTATGTCGGCGTGGGCATCGTTGAAGACGAAGTCGTGCCTATCAAGGATTTTCAAGTGGTGGTCGATGAGGAGAATATACCGCTTCTCGAGGCCGACTTACAAGTCAGCATGGATATGGATGTCGATGATCCCGATCTGTGCGAGTACGTGGTACGCGTGAATTGGCTTAAGACGGTTCCGAAGCATGAAGCGATTTGGGAAAAAGGGATGTTCGCGAACCAGAACTCAGCATGTAAATTGAGAAACCAGTTCACGATCGAAACTCTGACGGAGCATTTTCAATTAGATGAGGAATCGTAAATTATTAGAATTAAGGAAATTCCAATGATAAATATAAATAGCCAACTTGATGATCTATTTGAGCAGTGGAAAATGCATAGTGCGTGCGGTGAGGGAATTTTTATCCCAGATGGGCATGTGAACGAGGAAGCGTGGTCAGGCGCAGAGCTTAAAGTGGTGGTACTTTTGAAAGAAGTGAATTCATCCGATAGTGGGTGGAATCTGCAGCAGTTTGTACGAGAGAAGGGATATTTCAAGGAAAGCAGTACCTGGCCTACACTTATTCGGTGGACATATGGAATCCTGCATGGATTCCCGGAATATCAAGAGGTTGAACGGCGATATGCCGAGATCAAGGAAGAGGCTGACGCATTTTTTCGAAAGGTCTATTTTGCCAATGTGAAGAAGATCGCTGGTGGCTCGCAGGCAAACCATACCAGTATCGAGCGCCACATGCAGGAGACCGGCGAACTTCTTCTTAAACAAATTAGGATCGTCAATCCCGATCTGGTTCTTTGCTGCGGCGATGTCATATTCCAAGGTGTTCATGACCTATTAAAGAGAGAAGGGCCTTGGTCTTTTGAGCTTAGGCAGACTTCTGGTGGCCTGGAGTACATAAGGTGGGCAGACACCCAAACAGTCATTATTCGTTACCATCACCCGAACGCATATTATCCAAGAGCAATGTCCTACACCTATCTCATGAGGGAAATTCAGAAAATCCTCTAGTCTAAAGTTGAAAAATTCACCAGCTTGAGAGGATCACTCTAATTCTCTAATTCCCTCTCATATCCCTCAATCAAAACCGAAGCCTTAACATGAAGCGCCCTTGCTAATGCAGTAATCGTTAGCAGAGTAGGTGCTTTTTCTCCGTTCTCTAGTTCACTAATATAAGACCGATCGACACGGGAATACAGGCTCAGCTCATCTTGGGTGAGCTTTTTTTCTTTACGAATATTTCGGAGAGCTCTGCCGAAGGCTAGTAACTCTATGGATTTATCATTATGATTAGCCACGTTATAACCCCTTAATAGATAGTTGAATTCATCTTATGTGTTTCTATAAGAGAATTTCAGTAGGTTATTGCCTACAAAATGGTTGGAATGGTATAATACAGATACTGGAAAATACTGAATTGGATAACTAGAGTATGTTCTTAGTGAAAAATGGGAGTGAAGCTAATTATGAAATCGACGGTAACAAGAGATACTGACCTGAATGTGAATACATCCTCCCAACATGAGGAAACAGGCGGCTTTTACCAGGATATGATTGTTCTTCATGCTAGCTGCTCTCAAGAATATATGAATTTATCTTTGCATTTCTTTGACAAAAACATGCATCACGTCAGTTTATTACTATGCAACAGGGCATTAGAATCCATGCTAACCGCTTTATATATAAAGAAGGAGAGAAGGCAGCCTATTTCAAATATGTTGCTAGAAGAAATACTGCGGATGTTCCCCAAAGACTCGGAGATGAATGTGGAGCCGTTGATATTTATACAATCCTTATCCTTTTTATCACAGGAGAACTCCCTTATTAGCAAAATGGGGCCCGTACATCTAATGAACCTGATTAAGAAAGCGGATGAGTTCCTTCTTCAGATATCTAGCCAACTAGAATTACCCTATGAACCATACCATTCTGTTTCTGAGAAATAAAGCTAGCCGAGTACAATGAAGAGCCAAGGCTAATGTAGCGATCAGCCTTGGCGCTATTTTCAGTTCTCTAATTCACTGATATCAGATCAGTTCATCTTGGGAGCCTGCTGCTGCAGTTAAGCTACCATAACACTAAAGCTCCTGTGAAGCTAAGGATGAATGAGAGTGCCGTTAACTTTTAATTGTTTTCGTATTGTAGCATACCTTTCTAGATCGTCATGATTTAGCATAGATTGAATATGCTCCATGGTTGTGCTGCATCTTACGATATTAATTTCAAAATTGATGGTGTATGAGAATTCTAAACTATCCAGTATATATTTTGATCCTTTTTTAATGTTACCCTTCCGTATATAATACATGCCGACATCGGTAAGGAATTTAGCAAATCGGTCATCAATTAGTTGTTCGTTATAACTACCAACTGGTTCTCGTCGCTTGAGATGATCCCTGATCAGATTCTCAAATCTTTCGAGATATTCATCAAATTCAAAATGATACATGTTAGCTGCTTGGATGATTTTAAATAAAGCTCTTAGTATTTCGTTCTCCTTGGAAGAGATATACTCGATGTATGGTTCAAGTACTTCTATGTTGCCTTTCATTAGTTCATATAGATAACGGTTGCCTCTAGCCCATTCCCTGAATTGTTCCTTGGTACGTTCGGCAGCTTCATCTGATTCTATAATCCAGCTTTGATCCTCATAACAGGATAAATAACAAATTGCTTGATCATAATCATCGTTATCTGCAGCTATGGAGCCTAACAGCAAATCGGAGTATAAAATATATCCAAACAACGCTTTGGCTGGCTCTATAGGCTTCCTATGTGGCCTTTTTTTATTATGTTTTTGTGCGTACAGCATTCTGGAGATGCGTCCCATTTCCTGAGCATAGTGCTTTGCTCTATTCCTTTTACGTAAGGACAACAACGTATCAGTTAAGTCTTTTAAAGCATCTAATTGAACCCCTTCAGGAAGTCGCTTGATATAAACTTCAAATTGTATGGTACAGTTCAGATTATGCTCCTGATCCGAGTTTAGGGAGCAAGTAAATATCCTGTATTGACACAAACCTAATCTTTCAGCATGCTGGTGTTTTTCACTTTCGGCAACTTTTTTGTATATGATCAGAGCAGCTTCCCGATTTCCCTTGTGAAATAATGCTTCAGCGCTATCAAAGAGTAGGGATGAATAAGCTGGGTTATCGATGATCAAATTAACAGCCTGATCGATGCAGTAGAGTTTCCCTAGCTCGGCACATCGCATGATAAAGGGACCAAGTCGCCTCCAGTTCGGTGTTGATTCATTTACATATAGAGGATAAAAAAATCCTTCTTCCAGATTCATGGCTTTAGTGATTAAATCAAGACTTAGAACGGAAAGGGGCTGGTTCCCATTGATAAAGCGGCTGAGGGTTCCAGAATTGATTCCCGATTTAATTGCAAAAGAGGAAATGCTGAGTTTTTCCTTCTCCAAGTAACGTAATAGCTCCGTACTGATTGTTCTGTCTGTAGGTACCAAAGATACTCGCCTCCAGATCCGAATTCCATTTTTAGGGAAATGACTTATATAAGTAAGTTAATGTATAAATATACGATGGGTCAATAGCTTTGTAGTATGATAAGGGAGGCATTCTATAATAAAGGGGAAAAACGTAGCTATATAGGGCGTAATTAAAAAACGAACATCACCGCTCGAATCGCCAAATCGGGTAATAAACAGTAAGATCAACCCAAGGTGGCGATAAAAATGAAGAACGAAGAAATCGAGCGATTGAATACAGCCATGAAAGAAACATCGGATAAACGGCTTTACGAAAGGTACCTAGCCGTACGTCTTCGTTTGGAAGGACACTCGTTTGCAGAGATCGGTGATTTGCTCGGTCGCATTCGTCAAACCATCATCGTGAAGAAGAAAAGGCTGATGTGGACGCCTTTATTCGCTTCCTCGAGGATCTTCTGTCCGCGTACCCGAATGGAAAAATCGCCATGATTTTAGATAACAGTCGGATTCATCATGCCACCGGGTTGCAGCCTTTTCTGAAGAAACATCCGCGCCTGCACTTGGTGTTTTTGCCGCCATATAGTCCAAACCTGAATTAGGTTTTAATCTTAATTTCGTTTTATATAGCGAGAAATTCCGGCTCGGTACATTGGGGATTACGAAGAACGGCAACGGGGATTAAGCTACGGAGACTGACGGCCAGATCGTCCCTTTGCCGATTGGTCACTCCTTCTTTTTCTTATGCGTTCTCCGATATTGGGCCGGAGTTATCCCGTACGCTTTTTTAAAGGCAGTGTAAAAGGTGTTCAGCGAGGAAAACCCATAATTCTGAATGATCGGCTCGATTGGCGAATCGGAAGTCAGTAACTCACGGCAAATCAAATCAAGCCGTTTTTCCGAAATCGTGTCCGTGATCGATCGGTTTGTTTCCGCTTTATATAAGCTGCGCAGATAGTTCACGGACAACCCCAGCTCATCGGCCAGCATTTTGGAAGAGAGGTTGGGATTATTAAGCCGTTCCCCGATCAGACGTTCCACCTGCTCGATCAGCACTGCGTTCTTGGACAAGCTACGGGCATCTGCGATGTCTTCCAGCGTTTTATCCAGCAGCTTTTCCATCCAGCGGGCCACGTTTTCAAGCGTCTCCAGCCGAATAATCTGATTTTCGAGCGAGGTCAGCCCCCAGGAGCTGGGCAGAGGCTGATGAAATTGATCCTGCATCAGCCGACGCATATTGCTAAACAAAATGATCAACGACATTTTACATTCAAAATAGGGAAGCTCGCTTAATGTTTCAATGGCAAAAGCCATGATTTGCATTACGGTATCCCGGCTGCCTTTCTGAATCGCCTGCGCCATTTGACGCTCCTTCTCCAGCGGAAGATGGAACAGCGTGCCGGGAGCGCCGGACAACCGGCTCTTGAGAATGATCGCCCCGTGTCCAAACCGGAATCGTTCCTGCGTCAATTCGTACGTCTCCAAATACACCTCGTGCATGTCGGCCAGGTTATCGAGCGTTCTGCCCCAAGCTACGGTCGTTCCGATAGATAAGTACTGTTGTAGCAGTCCTTGCGATCCGCACAGCTTCTCCGCGAAGTCGGGGGACGATGCTGCCGCGGACAGGACTACGCCGATATGATCGTTCCCCATATCGACCGTTTGCAGCCGGTGATCCGAGGTTTGCAGCGACTCCTGAATAATATTCGCCATCGCAAAGCGGAGCAGCCGGCGGTCTTTCTCCGAATACATCTCAGTAAATTCCGGAAAGTGGTCTATCCGAAAGATAGCGACGGACAAGTTTTCCTCCGGAAGATCGATCTCCCACTCCTTGAAATTCCGGCGGACTTCAGCGGGAGAGTGAGCTTCATCCCCCAAAAATTCGCGCAGAAACCTCTCCCTGCCAAGGACTTTGTTATGTCGCCACTGCTCGGTCAGTTCATCGATCTGTTCCTTTTGGGCCATAAAAACACTGGATAAATAATCAAGCTCATTCCTCGACTTACGATCCCCGAGTTGCTCGGCCCGATTCTGCTTCATGACGCTGCTGACCAATTCCTGTATGGGGGAATACACCCGTTTGGAGATCAGGATGATTGCCGTCAGCGAGGCAACGAACAGGCCTAAAAACAAGGATAGGCTAATGTTGCGGAGCACGGAGATCCTGCCCAGAATGACGGCCTTCGGAACGCTCTCAATGAATGTCCAGTCCTGAATCCCCTTAATTGAAGCTGTTGAATAAACCATAAGCTGCTCTTCTTGGCCATGGGGCTTAAACAGCTCCCAGCCGCTCTTTCTTTGCTCCCCCTGATGGCCAAGCTCCGAAACCTGCTCGCCGTTAAGGCGGGCTGTGCTGAACACCTCTTCATTCCTGTCATTCAACACTGTTACTTGCCGATTCGGATAATTCGAATTGTTTTGGAGCAGGGTCATTAATTTATTGGTATCAACGTTCATGACGAAAGCGGAAATGGAACTGCCCTTTTCGTACAGTCTTACGATAGTGATGACATCTTTGACCGTTTCCCCACTTAAGGGAAGTGATAGCGTTCTGGGTAAGGGAACAGCCCGCTTAGTCAACTGAGGATCACGCAGTCGCTTCAGGATATCTTGGTCGTAAAAAGCAGCGGCGTCATTGACACCCAGCCGGGAATCCACCACCGTATCGGTGTAGTCGTTGATCAGGTAGACCGAATCGATCGCGGGGTTGGCGTTTTTGATCTCCCCTAATCGGTTCCATACCGTGTATGTCTCAAAATCTGTGTAATGATCCGAAAGCGCATACACCTTCAGCTGGCTGTCGTTGCTGGAGGCATAGCTGTAATCCAGGGACCATTCCATCAGTCCAGTCGTATTTCTGGCGCTATTAAGCAGAAGCGATTCGGAATGGTCCCCGATTTCCTTCAGGAGCGTTTTTGAGGACTGCCAGTACAGCAGCAGGAAGGAGATGGCCAACACGAGCACATTCGCGCTGACAAAGTAAAAAATGATTTTCATATAGGTCGGATGCTTCTTGAATGAGGTAAAGAGCGGAAAGCTGAATTTCGACATGCCGGAACCCCCGTTACTTATATCTCTCTTTGCTAAGTGCAGATTTATTGTAGCATATTGCGGGTTTACGTCAGTAGAATCGTTCATTTCTGGAAAAGTGATGTTTTTGGGAAAGGCAAAATTCGTGCTTGCGGGAAGAATCCGAGTTCGCCGGAATTGCCTTCCTGAAGGCGGGCTTGTTATGGTGACGACATCGGACCGCAGAAGATGCAGCACCGGAAACCGATTTTTAAACACACAACCGATTTTAGACGCACAAGGGGGGACTAGAAACCATGCAGTACGATAGAAACAAAGGGAGAGGATCCAAACTAAAACATATCGCTCGAAATCCTTTCCTATACGCGATGGCCGTGCCTGGCCTGCTGTTTTTCCTCGTATTCAGTTATCTTCCCATTTACGGGATCACGATTGCATTCAAGGACTATGATTTCTCCAAGGGGATTACGGGAAGCGAGTGGGTAGGCTTCAAAAACTTCGATTATTTCTTCACCTCGGATGACTTTTGGACCGTCCTGCGCAACACCTTGGTGTTGAACGCGCTGTTTATCTTTTTTACGACAGTCGCTGCCGTGCTTATCGCGCTGATGTTCAATGAAATTCGCAACAAATATTTTAAGAGAATCTCGCAATCTCTCATCTTTCTGCCCTATTTCATGTCCTGGATCGTGGTAGGGATGATTGTTCAGTCGATGTTCGGCGGGGAAGAGCCGATGATCAACGCATGGCTGCAAAATATCGGTATGGAACCGGTTAACTGGATGTTCGAGTCGAAGTTGTGGCCTGCTATCCTTACCGTGATTCGGGTATGGCAGGGAGCGGGGTATCTCTCGATTATCTTCCTGGCGGCGATTACCGGCATCTCGGAGGACTTATATGAGGCGGCCCGAATCGACGGAGCTTCCAAGCTACAGACTATGTTCCGCATCACCCTGCCGTTGCTGGTACCAACCATTATGATTATGACGCTGCTCGCCGTCGGCCGGATCTTCAACGGGGATTTTGCCATGATCTATGCCATTATCGGGGACAACTCCCTGCTGTATCCAACAACCGACGTCATCGATACCTTCGTGTTTCGCTCGATGAGACAATTGCACGATTTCGGAATGTCCTCGGCGGTCGGGCTATTTCAATCGGTGATGGGCTTGATTTTCGTAATCATCGCCAACGGGATTACCCGCAAGGTATCTAAAGAATCCGCATTATTTTAGGAGGCAAAACGATGAGACAGAGTGTTCCGGACCGGATTTTTTCGGTGACCGCCTATGTGATTATTCTATTGTTTACCTTATTCTGTCTGTTCCCTTTTCTTTTGATGGTCATCGGTTCTTTTACCGATGAGGGCGAACTGATCGCGCATGGGTACACATTATTCCCGCAAAAGTTTTCTTTGTCCGCGTACGAGGCGGTACTCCAGTCGGATGTATTGTTTAGCGGCTATCAAGTGACAGTTCTGGTCACCGCCGTCGGAGCGGTAAGCGCGCTTTGCATTTCGGCTATGCTGGCCTATTCGCTGGCGAACAAACGGAATGTTCTGCAGACGCCGTTCTTACTCTTCTGTTACTTACCCATGCTGTTCTCGGGAGGCATTATTCCATTCTATATCGTAGTCAGCCAGTGGCTGCATTTGCAAAATACCGTCTGGGTGCTTATTCTTACACTGTTATGCCAGCCTTTTCTTGTATTTCTGCTGGTCAGCTTTTTCCGCACCGTTCCCGAGGAATTGGAGGAAGCCGCCCGCATCGACGGGGCGAACGAAGTGAGAATTTTCTTCCAGATCATCCTGCCGATCTCGAAGCCCATCCTGGCTTCCGTCGGTCTCTTCTATGCCCTGAACTATTGGAATGACTGGTTTATGGGACTCATGTTCGTGGATAATGAAAGATTGTTTCCGCTGCAGTTGATTCTGCGCCGGATGGTATCCAATATGGAGGCTGCGAAGAATCTAATTCCTTCCAGCGCGGCCATCGCGGTCACGCCGCCGACTTACGGCGTGCGTATGGCGACGACCGTTCTGACGATCGGCCCCATCATCCTGCTGTATCCGATGCTGCAGAAATACTTTGTTAAAGGCCTCACGGTAGGGGCCGTGAAAGGGTAACCGAAGATTCCGGCATTAACCGGAATCTTCCCGGTTAAGCATAGATGAATGATTCATACTTAAAGGGAGGTTCACAAAATGAAATTCAAAAAAATGTTTGGTACGGCCATGGCTACGGTATTGGCCTCAGCGCTGTTGCTGGCCGGTTGCGGAGGCAACGGAGGGAATGCTGAGCCAGGCGGCACGAATTCAGGTGCCGACTCCGCTTCCAACGCAGCAAAAGAAAACGTAGAGTTGAAGGCCTATCTTCCGGGGGATAAACCGGTCGGTTTCGATGAGGTGCTGCAGGCCGTCAATGACAAATTAAAAACGGACAACGTCGGTGCCTCGCTGAATATCAACTTTCTTCCGTGGTCGGATTACGGCAACACGGTAGCGGTTAAAATGTCCGCCGGCGAGGATTTCGACATGTACCTGGATGCGCCATGGCTGTCTATGAACCAAATGATTGCCAGCAAATCGCTCCAAGCGTTGGACGCCATGGTAGAGGAGCGGCCGGAGTTGAAGGCATCCATTCCCAACGAAATGTGGGAATACAATAAATTTGGCGGCAAAATTATGGGCATCCCGCTCGGAACGACGCAAGGACCAGTATACGGCCTGCTGATCCGCAAGGATTTGCGCGAGAAATACGGATTGCCCGAGCTGAAGTCGCTGGCCGATCTGGAGAAATTTTTCTATGCGGTCAAGGAAAACGAAAAGGAAATCAAACCGTTTGTCATCAACGGGATCAAAGCGGACAAATTGCCGTTTATCCTGAGCGATTCCGCCAATATGGCGCAGGATGAAGTGCTCGAAATCGGCGTCAACATGTTCGCCTATTCCACCAAAGACAAGAAAGTCGTCGGACAATGGGAAAGCCCGATGATCGCGGACGCTTTTGAACGCGTTACCAAGTACTATAAAGACGGCATATTGTCCAAAAACATCGCCCAGGAGCAAAATGCCGAAACGTTGTTCAAACAGGGCAAATACGCCGCCACCTATTATGCGGCCGACGGTGTGGAAGGGCTGAAATATGCGGAGATGCTGAAGGATGGCAGCGACAAGCTGGAGGTCTTCGTGCCGAACGCGGATCAGGCCAAGCCGTATACCGCATTCCAACAATGGAATTTCCTTTGCATTCCCGCTTCCTCGAAGCACGCCGACCTGGCTATGGATGTCATCAATTGGCTGTCGATCAAAGAAAATCACGATTTGATGGAATACGGTATCCAAGGGAAGGACTGGGAGCCTGTGGGCGATACGAGTTATAAGGCGCTTTCGGGGTATTCCTTCCCGGGGTATACGCTGACTTGGCGTCCGACGCTCAATCGCACGCCGGATACGATGATGGCAGACGACAAGATGTGGTTCGATTTCTCCGCCGACCCGGCTAAATTTACACTTAGCCCAACGGCAGGGTTTACTTTTGACGCTGAGAAAGTCAAAACCGAGTACGCCAAAATCACGCCGTTCCACGACTCTTTGTTCCTGCCGCTGACCCAAGGCGTGATGCCTGCGGATAAAGGCAAGGCGATGCTGGAAGACAAAATCATGGGCGTAGGCGGTCAAAAAGTCATCGATGAAATTCAGGCGCAAATCGATGCCGTGGTATCCGGAAAATAACACGCTATTACTCAAAACGGAAAGAGGTACTTTATCTATGAATGTGATACGCTGTGCGCAAAATCCCGTGATCCGGACGGAGGATGTTAAGCCGTCACGCCCCGATTTCAAAGTGCTGGGAGCGTTTAATGCCGGTGTAGCGAAATGTAAAGACGAAATGATCCTGCTCCTTCGTGTCGCGGAAGCCCCGGTTTCGGGCCGGGCGGGCGAGGTGCTTGTTCCCCGGTTAAACGAAGCAGGGACCGAGGTGATCGTGGAAAGGTACGAGGATACCGATCCGCGTTACGACTTCTCCGATTCTCGCTTTGTTGCGGTGGACGGACAGCTGGTCATGCTTACGTCCCTCTCCCATCTTCGCGTGGCGCGGAGTAAGGACGGGGTTCATTTCGACATCGATCCGCAGCCTGCTCTGTTTCCGGAGAATGCCCTGGAAGCTTGGGGAATTGAAGATCCGCGCATTACGCAAATCGGTGATACTTATTACATTACTTACAGTTCCGCCTCAATTCGCGGCGTTGGTGCAGGTTTGGCGGAGACTAGGGATTTCCGTACGTTCAAACGGCATGGGCTTATGCTGGCTCCCGAAAATAAAGACGTCATGCTGTTCCCGGAGAAAATAGGCGAAAAATACTATACCCTGCACCGTCCGGTTCCGAAATCGTTCGGAGCTCCCGAGATGTGGATCGCCGAATCGCCCGATCTTTTGCATTGGGGTAACCACCGCTTTCTGATGGGACTCAGCGAGCAAGGCTGGGATTCGGGGAGAATGGGCGGAGGCGCAGTTCCGATCCGCACGGAGCGCGGCTGGCTGGTACTGTACCATGGGGCGGACACCAAACATCGCTATTGCATGGGGGCGGCGTTGCTCGATCTTGAAGATCCCGGCAAAGTCATCGCTCGATCGATACGCCCGTTTATGGAGCCGGAAGCGGATTATGAGGTGAATGGATTTTTCGGCGGCGTCGTGTTCTCTTGCGGCGCGCTCCTGATCGGAGATACCGTCCGCATGTATTACGGTGCCGCCGACGAAGTGATGGCGGTGGCGGATATTCCGCTGGACGACATCTTTAGCACGATATCGTAAGATGGTTTTATTAAGGAAGCTCCATGGCCGAGTGATAACGAAAACCGGGCGGTTGTGACAGTACCGACACGGCTGGGTGGAGCTTAGCGACAGGAAACAACCGCATAGTGAAGCAGGCGCAACGCAGGAAGGCTTGATTTGCGTTGTGTCTGCCCTCTTTTTAGATTTGCTTGAATGCGCTTACGAATATTTATCATTCGCCTTCGCGGTGAAAGCTGTCAATACAGGTGACGCAAGCGACTTCTCGGCTGCGGTGCATGCAACGCCTAGAGCACCTGTGCCGGAAACGCCGGGCGGGAACGGTGGCAACAGGGGGAATGGCGGCTCCGGGACTAACGGCAACGCCGATGTTAGCGATTGGGCCAAGAATGGCGCCGTTATTACAACAGACGGCGAACGGGCAACGATTCAGAATGGGAATCAAAGGGATTACGGTTCAGTAAATAAGAGAGTATCTTATGATGTAGATCAATTCCCCAAAAGGGCAGGATAACTCAATAAGTAAATGGAACATGTTACAGGAAGAAGGTGATATTTTTGAATCCAGAGGATGTCAAAGACGTGATTAACGACTTTCTCGAAGAGGATTTAGTACAACGGGGAAGTGTAGAAACTGTCGTCCTTAGCGGCTCTTTTGCAACGGGAAAAGCTACAAAACGAAGTGACATTGATCTGTGCTACATAGGGTTTTCAGGGCTTCAACGAGAGAGTATTAATTTTCAAGGCCATGAATTTCAATTAATGATTGCCCCATGGTCTTGGTATGACAGATGGGCAGTCAAAACTAAATATCAAATTGAAGAATTAAAAGCACATGATCCCATGATGGCAAGTCATCTTAGTAAATGTATTAGCTCGCTTGGTTCGACGGAAGAGTTACAAAACATCTGTTTATATGTACTTGAGCCTGTTGGTGGATGGATGAAGGAGTCATGGAAGTCGTAAAACGGCTAAACTAACGGGAAGCGATAGTTAAATAAATATAGAAAAGCAGCTGGCCATGATCAGCTGCTTTTTGTTCAACTAACGGGCAGTAGAACATAATGACAACCGATCGCGGGATGAACGGCGTCTTGTTCTGTTAAAAGGGCCATGCTATCTCGCATTAATTAATTTCTCCTTAGCATACAATTGTTTACGGAGGTGGAAATAATAATGACAACAAAAACGATGGATTGTTCTGGATTTGCAATTTTTAATGAAGAAGGAAAAGTATTACTTGTTCATCAAACATATGGGAAGAAGAAGTGGTGTTTACCCGGAGGCCAGCAATTTGAAGGGGAGTCAGCATGGGATACAGCTATTCGGGAATGTGAAGAAGAAATAAATGTAAGAATAGTTCCTGAGGATTTTTCTCTATCGGGAATTTATTTCTTATCTCATCGTAACGCATATGCATATACCTTTAAGGTTGTGAATTGGTCAGGTGAACCGGTTCCAGATGGTAAGGAAGTTGATGAAATTAGATTTTTCCCCATAGACGAATTACCATCTCCAATGTCAAATTTCACTGTACAAAGGATAAGAGATGCAGCCCAGTTCCAAGGTAAGGTCTATTTACGAGAACAAAATATCCGTAATTATGTAATAGGCGATACAAAAGAATATTAAGAAGAAAATGGCACCCTTTTGGGTGCCGCTTGAGCGTGTTATGGTTGTAATAGCTGTTCTTGATATTTTTGTATGTCTCCTGCTCCCATAAATATTAGAATAGAATCGCTATATGAAGACAAGTCAGATGTAATGTTGTCGGACAATAACTGCGCATTTGGGATTCGTTTTTTCAGGTCACCAATTGAGACGTTGCCAACTGCTTCTCTGGCAGAACCAAATATTGGGCATAAGAATATTTTATCCGCCCCTTTTAGTGAATGAGCAAAATCGTCCATTAATCTTTCCAAACGACTAAAGGTATGCGGTTGAAATATTCCGACGACCCTTTTTCCAGGGTATTTGCTTCTTGCTGCTTCAAGTGTGGCTCTTATTTCAGAAGGATGATGTGCGTAGTCATCAATAACAACGTTGTTACCCCACACTTTTTCAGTGAATCTTCTTTTAACTCCTGAGAAAGTAGCCAATTGAGTTTTTATTGTTTTCAAATCTCGATCTACTACAAGTGCCACTCCAATTGTAGCCAGCGAATTCAGAACATTATGCCTTCCAAACGAAGGAATGCTGAATCGATCGATCTTTGTATTGTTATAAAAAACATCAAAAAATGTAGCATTATTTTCAACTGTTAGATCCGAGGCTCTAAGTTTATTATTCATTCCGAAGCCATAATAAAGTGTATTTGTGTTTATGTTTAACAATCGAACCTGGGGGTCATCTCCACAAGCAATTACATGTTTTGTCGTTAACGAAGTCATTTGCTCAAAGGCATTCCTAACGTCCTCAGTATCAGAAAAATAGTCTGGATGGTCATAATCAATATTGGTAATTACAGCGATATCCGGTTGGTATGCAAGGAAATGGCGTTTATACTCACAGCTTTCAAATATAAACTGATTAGCATGAGGATGCCCATTTCCTGTTCCGTCTCCGATGATACTAATACACGGTTGTTTCTCATCGATAAACGCATGGACTAACATTCCTGTAGTCGTAGTTTTACCGTGAGATCCTGTAACAGCAATACTTGTGTATTTTTTTATAAGCTCTCCAAGA
Source organism: Paenibacillus sp. ISL-20 (assembly GCF_018613005.1). Lineage (NCBI taxonomy): Bacteria > Bacillati > Bacillota > Bacilli > Caryophanales > Paenibacillaceae > Paenibacillus > Paenibacillus sp. ISL-20. The sequence goes on along the minus strand of NZ_JAGGRD010000034.1, from coordinate 4,320 downwards.
AAATGGTGATAGCGATGAACAGGAATACCCATTTGTTTACATCTAACAATTGATGGATGGTTTTCGTCAAAGGCATTCGAGGCAATGACAGTCATACTTGGTGACAGTGGCGCATCTTCGAAAGAGTAAAGTGGAATGTTTCGTGATTCAAGAGCTGACTGTGTGAACAGAAATGATTCAGTGTCTTCTCCTTGGACACTATTGTTTAGATCAAATAGGACTTGTGCCAATGCACTCATGCCACTACCTTTAATGCCGATTAAATGGAAACTCCCCATGATGACCCCCTGAAAAGTTAATCGAAATATTATATGTAATTTAGCCCATTGTGTTATAGCCTACGTCATAATTATACAACCAAAACCAAGAATTTACACGAATTCAAGCTGGCTTTGTAATATGGAGAGAATAGATGTTAGGAGACATGAGAAGATGAACTATCCATTTGATCTAATTACCAATTTTATTTTTTTAGAAACTGAGGTTGAGAAATCAGATGTGATTTTGGTACCAGGGGGGAGTCACCCACAGCTGATGGAAAGAGCTTCTGAAATTTATCATCAGCAATTAGCGCCATTTATACTACCTTCAGGTGGAGCAACGAAGCACGTAGAAATAACCGAATGGATTTTCTGTATAATGTAGGTTTAAAGTTAGGAGTGCCCCATAAAGCCATATTAAAGGAAAATAGAGCAACAAATACATTTGAAAATGCAAGATTTTCTTGGGATGTAATGACGGAAGCCGGAGTAAAAGCTGAAAAAGTTATTTTGGTCTGTAAGGCAGGCCACGCATGTAGAGCTCTTCTTACTTATAAAACAGTCTTTCCTAAGGAAACGCAATTTCATATAGCACCTGTAATAGATAAAACGGGAATCAGTAAAGAAAATTGGTATTTGACTGAGGAAGGCATTAAGAGAATAATGATGGAAGTTGAAAAGATAGGTAGATACTTTGGACATCATATTCCGAATTGGGTTAACCAATGATTCTTAAGAACATACATTGCACTAACGGGACTCTTGAGCGTTCTTATTAAATAGCTATTACTGTTACGCTTAATAAATAAAACGCGGCTGCCGGCATGATCGGCAGCCGCGTTGTGCTAACGGGCAGCATTCCTATTATGAAGAAATACGAGGTTTGAGAAACAAAAAGACTCCTTGATATGATGTTAAAGGGTCCACGATGCCTGGCCAGCTAACGGATCCCAAAACAAATCAAGGAGACTACAAAATGAATTCTACTCAAAATGAACGCATTAATCAAATAACTTCTTCTACCTTAATTGTCGGTGTAGACATCGCAAAGTTCAAACATGTGGCTCGCGCACAAGACTACCGCGGAGTCGAGTTCGGGAAGCCCATTGCGTTTGAAAACAACCGAGAAGGATTCGAGTTGTTTGTTAGCTGGTTTCAAAAGATTGCCACGGAGCAAGGGTTTCAGGATGTCATCGTCGGCATGGAGCCAACCGGTCACTACTGGCTAAACCTTGCTCATTTCCTTAGAGAAGAGCAAGTGAAATACGGTGTGGTGAATCCACTGCACGTGAAGAAAAGCAAAGAACTCGACGATAATTCGCCAACGAAAAATGACATCAAAGACGCGAAGGTCATTGCACAGTTGGTCAAAGACGGGCGATACGCCGTACCTAGCCTTCCACAGGGCGTTTATGCCGAACTGAGGGAAGCGATGAAAATTCGCGATCACCTGACCACTGACCTTTGTGTTGTGCAAGCACGTGTCCATAACTGGTTAGACCGGTATTTTCCAGAGTTTCTGACGGTATTTAAGGATTGGGAGTGCAAGTCTGCCATCCAAATGCTGAGCCTTTATCTACTGCCGCACGAGCTTGTTCATGTGCCGGATGAAACGTTGCTGCAGCATCTGAGAGAAGCTGCTAAGCGAGGACTTGGTCTGGGTCGAATCCGGAATCTGAAGGAAGCAGCCAGTCGATCCGTTGGCATTAAGCAAGGGGCAGATCTAGCTAAGATGGAGTTGCGATTGTTGTTGAGCCAATATGAATTGCTTCATAGTAAGCATGAAGAACTGGATGCAATATTGGATGAACTGTTGGAACAAATTCTAAATGTTCAACAATTACTAGCCATTAAAGGAGTGGGCAGGGATACCATCGCAGGGTTTCTGGCTGAAGTTGGTGACATTAGTCAGTACCGACATCCTAAACAGATTATAAAGCTCGCAGGGCTAAACCTGAAAGAAACACATCGGGCAAACACAAACGACAAACCAAAATTACAAAGCGAGGCAGGAAGCGACTTCGAGCTTTACTCTTCCGAGTTATGATGTCTTTGGTTGCCAAAAACGCAGCGTTTAAAGCACTGCATGAGTATTACACGAAACGACCAGTTAATCCGTTAAAGAAGATGCAATCGCTCATCGCTTTGTGTAACAAGCTTATTCGGGTTCTTTTCGGGATTTTGAAAAAAGGACATGAATTCAGTGAAAGTAAATTGATACAGGATATCCCTCGTTTCGCAGAATTACCGCAAGCAGCTTAAGTGAACACTCTACTTGATATGACCAAAGTAAAACGAGATAACAAAAAGCACGGATGAGTCAGAACGAAACTAACATACGGACGAAGATCCTGTCGGGCAGCATATCTGACCTCCACTCATGGACAGGTTGAATGAAGGAATGTGGGAGCGTAGACTCTGTGAGACATGGGAGGGTTGACCGCCATGAGACCATGTGGAGATCCATAGATGCAACCATACTTTACCATAGCAACCACTTTTTACAGTAAGTGGTCTAGGTGGAGATTTTTTTGCACTTTAACAGCCCCACAAATTTCTTCCTCTACAATATCGTTCCAATGAAATGTTATCTGCTCAGAAGAAAACAAGGTCAAAATCTAAGAAAACGTGAGCATTTAAGAGTAAAGTGATTCTCAATAGAGGGAGGATAGTTCCAATATGTGGTAACATGTGGATAGTTATAAAAAAATGAAATCTCTTTGGATAACTAAGCCTTGAAAAAGAGCGCTGTGATATAAAGCTTATCAAAAATCACTACAGACTGGACGAAGGACGAGATGATTAAAGGTACTTACGAAATTTATTCACCAGAACAAGAAAGAACAATGCCATATCGATGTAATAACTAAAACTCATTTAACTATTAAGGGGAAACGACATGAACAGCGGTTTTCAGATGGATACAGATATCAATCGCCGACTTACGCTTAATCAAACGAAACAAGCAGCGCTATATGCTTTGCAAAACTATGATGTTGACTGGAGTTTAATCCATTTCATCCAAGTTTCTGAACATGTGACTTTTCGTATTCAGAGTAGTGAGGGAGAATCCTATTTACTGCGAATTCATACAAGGAATAAATCTTATGCTGAAGTGATTTCAGAACTGGAGTGGTTAGCCCATTTAAGAAGTAAGGGGCTTATTGTACCTGATGGTGTACTAAATCGAAATGGTGAGTTTATTACCGTTGCTACAACGGATGGGAATGCGGAGTATTATGCGACCTTGATGAGATGGATCGAAGGGGATCGTTTAGATAAAAAAGTACTTACCGAGGATAATATTCGAGCGATGGGGAAATTGATGGCGGACCTTCACGGGGCGAGCGTTGATTTTGTTCCCAGTAACACTTTTACTCGTACAACTTGGGGAAGAGAGAGCTTTAACCGGGATTGGGTGCATTTACAGCAGCATCATAATCATTTCATAACAGAAGAAGCTTTCCAGTTGTATACAGAAGCTTCTGCTAAAGTTGCAGATCAAATCCACACCTTCACACCTCATGCACAAAATTACGGGATCATTCATGCAGACCTGCATAATGGGAATATCGTGTTTTGTGACGATCGACCGTTTGCTATTGATTTCGGTAGATGCGGCTTTGGCTACCATATTTATGATATAGCGCAAGCGGTCATGGGACTTCGGCCACATCAAAGAAAACTTTTTATCGAAGGCTATGTGAAGGTCAGACAATTGAGCGAAAATACGATTTCGATGCTGGAGTGCTTCTTCATCATGGCAATCATCGAAGCCTACAGTTTCCATGCGGAGAACGAGCTGGAGACGGAAGGTCTGATCGAAGAGCAGTCGTATGCTCAGTCCATATTGAGAGCATACATAAACGGAGAGCCGTTATTATTCCAGACATTTGATGAGTGATTAACAATTAATTTACACTGGGGAGTCCGTCCGTAGTGAACCATATACGATTTACAAGTAGATGCCACGAATCGAACTAAGACTACGGAACTTTGCTACAGATACTGTCTACAGTGGGGTAGGGTGACCTTTTTCCATTGAACTCCCTCGGTACGA
>NZ_JAGGRD010000033.1:0-26327 GCF_018613005.1 Paenibacillus sp. ISL-20 | reverse complement strand
AAGACTTAACGTCTGCAAAAACCGCCGCCAGGCAAAGGAAGATTGATTTAAAAACCGATAGACTCTTTACCTGGAAGATCGGCTCCGCGGTCACTTTCCAGAATTCGAAACCAGTTCTTTCCTTCAAAAACCAACGAGAATACGATTTGAAAAATTGCTAAACTGGAAAGACCAAAGGATTTAGAAATCCCCGCAAGCCGCAAGGTTTTCCCGATGTGAAGTGCAGCAAAAAGTTTAGAAAAACGAGACTGTTCAGACAGGGAATGTTGTTGTAACATAGGGTTACACACCTTTCTTATTTGGCATGGTTGATTCGACACTTCCATGATACCAAACAAGTGAGGTGTTTTTTGTCAATACAAGTAAATCTATTGAATTCTTCTTACGTGCTCAAGGGTTTAAGCCCATTTTCCAGATGCGAAAGTTGAGTAAACTATTTTAACAGAGTGTTTAGAAAATATAGGCTGTGCTCGCCTTCCGAATTCCGTAAACAAGCGGCGCAAGGTTTACATGCACCCACTGAACTCAACTAGTCGAACAACATATCCCCTCCAAGTTCACTCCACTCATCTCATCTCTCTTCACAAGAGGTTGTTAGAGTATCGACTTAAAGGGGATCACATCGCCCGTGTATTATTATTTCGTGTTTTCTAGTTGTGTTCTGGCCTCTGCAACTGCTGCTTCGCCTTCGTCTTTCGTAATTCTTAGAAATTCCTGTACATTCATATCGGAATCAGCGAACTTTGCGAGGTCAAGTTTGACAAATTGATCCCATAAACTTTGTCTGCCACTATGGGTTGCTGGAGTTAGCTTAAACACAGAAGTGACATCTTGCCCAGCATAATTATCTATTCCGGAACCATACTGATCCGAAACCTCCGTAAGCACAGGGCCGGATGCCATCGATTGAGCGATTTTCGTCTGATTCGGAACAGATACATATTCCTTCAACACGCTGAATGCCGCATCTTTATGTTCGCTGGAGCTGGAAATGACCATCGGTGTAGTCCCTAAAACAGGGCCAATCGTTGGTTGATCCGCCCATACAGGCACAGACAGCATCGCTATTTTGTCCTTTAAATATTCTACATCTTCAAACGGATTTCCATGAACGAAGTATGCGGTCCAAGTAACGGTCATTGCAGCTTGTTTTTGCCCGAATAAATCGGCGTTCTTAGCTTCTTCAGATCTTACACCCGGTATACTATAATACTTTTTCATCAGTTCTAAATATTTCGTAAATGCCGGATCTTTCGTAATGAGCACTTCGCCTGTGTCCGGATCTGTCTTATTCACGGCAAGTTCATTGAGCGGTACTGCGGCACCATCCCCTGTGTTCCCATAGCCGCCGAGTTCAAGTCCGAGATAAGAAACACCATTGCGCTGTCCTGTCATTTTTTTAGCCAAGTCGAATGCCTGGTCCCAAGTCATCGTCTCTGTAGGGTAAGGCACGCCGAATAAATCAAATATCTCCTTATTGTAGAAGAGGGACAGATAGCCTGTTCCATCAGGTATACCGATTAACCTTCCCTCAGAGTCTAGTGATCGAATATAGGAGACGAGACTTGGATTTAACGAATGGATATCGAAATCGGGGCTTTTTGCTAATTCATCAAGCGGGTATATGACGTCTAAATGTTCTATTTCACTAATCCCATGGTTCGGAAAAATAATATCAGGATTGACTCCGCTTGCAAACAACTCCTGCAGCGACGCGGATTTACACTCACATGCCACCATTTCTATATTTACATTGGGCAGCTTCTCATCAATCTCTTGGAATCGATTGTTAAATATTTCTTCCCCCCACGGAAATGCCACAGTTACTGTAACAGGGTCCGTGGGTGTTCCTTCTACTGGCGGTAAGTCTTTCGACGCCTCGGTTACATTGGTTTCTTGGTTCGGTACCGGGTTCTCTTCTACCGAGCTAACTTCTTTATTGATTGCATCGTGTTCGTTCGTATTTCCACAAGCGATGACAAGGGTGCATAACATCACAAATAGTAAAAGAATGGTACAGCTTTTCTTTACCAATTTCATGTAGAGACCTCCAATTCATTTACCAACTTCTATATGGAGTCGATGGAAGGGCAGATAATATTATGAATGGCGTTAAATGTCCGCTTGGAAAAGGGGATATTTACATCATTCGCCCCGGTGCTGTTCGTTCATTGCAACCATCTAAGAATGAGCCATACGTGGGAATAACCATTTCATTTCATTTTGGACTATCAAAGTCACCTATAGAATTCATGTTTGGAAATGACTACATTAGAGGGAGCGATCCAGATGGTTCGTTACTAGGCAAACTCATCCCCTTAATTCAGGCAATCCAGCAGCATACCTTGTCAAGCAATATGCTTGCGCAAGGACTATTGCTGCAAATATTGCATGATTTGGCTAACCCTGTGGATGGAGCAGCAAAGCTAACCACGAAAATCAATCCGAAAATGGTGAAGATCTGTAATTACATTAAAGAAAATTATAGTACGAGGATTCGTTTAGATACGTTAAGTGAGATGACAGGACTGAGCAGAAACTATATTATACGGCAATTTCGCAAGTGTTACGGTATGACACCGTCTGATTACCTGGCTATGATTCGCATAGAGAAGGCGAAGCAGCTTGCGCTTGAAACTGATCTTTCGATTAGTGAGATTGCGAACCAGGTCGGATATACGGAACTGCATTCATTTAGTCGAATGTTCAAAAAACGAATGGGAATCAGCCTAAGTCAGTTTAATGCAACACTCATATCGTCACTCGATATCGTCTCCCCCCTAGAAGATTAACAGGGGGGGATTTTTGTTATAAAAGTGTTACTCTGGGCTAAATACTTCCAAGGGTTTGCCGAGTAAACTATGAATTAGATCGATTTGAAAACGCTTCCGATGTCTAGTGGACAGTTCAAGTTTGATTCAGAATTAGCCTATTAAAATGTAAGAAGACCGGATCGAATGGCTTTTGGATTCATTTAATCCATTCTTTTCACATCGGTATTATGAATTTGATGTAGGAGGAGTTATATATGAAAAAAAGTAGTCGGAAAAGTCTAGGCCTGCTGTTAATGATGTGTCTCTTGTTCCTTCTCGTTCTGGGGGCATGTTCATCAGGAGGAGGCGGTGAAGCAGCAAGTGATAAGCCGGATACAACAGAGTCAACAGAGGGAACGAATGCGAATACAGAAGAGCAAGAAGAGAAGCCCAAGCCTGTAGAAGTGAAACAATTATCGAATGAACCCGTTACGTTAAAGGTAGCAACCCAATGGGGCGAAGAAAATTTCCAGAACAATTTTGTTCAAGATATGAAGGAGCTTGTTCCCCATATTACATTTGAATATGTCGATTGGAATGGAACGGCTGAAGGGATCCAGGAGATTAACAGCTCTGGGACGGTGGTTGACTTACTAACGCCCAACCTTGGGGTGGATGTGTTGCTCGATCTCGATATGGTACAGCCGCTAGATGAGATGGTAAAAGAGTATGGGATCGATTTGAGCACCGTTGACCCTTCGTTCATTGCGCTGATTCGTTCCCAAGACCCTGAAGGACGGCTGATCGGATTGACGGGCAATGGAGGAATTTATGGTCTCTTCTACAATAAAGAAGTATTTGACCTATTCGGTGTTCCTTATCCGACAGACAACATGACTTGGGATGAAATCATTGACCTCGCTAAGAAAACGACAGGTACCCGTGATGGTAATCAATATGTAGGCTTGGAGTTTGGATCGGATACCGTGGATGCTGCTCTGTTACAACTGTCCACAACGATGACGGATCCAGATACCGGGGAACTGTTATTGTCTAAAGATCCGAAGTTTACGAAATATATGGAACTGATGAAAAAAATATATAGTATCCCAGGCATCTACAATCCGGAAGAACCAGATAAGTTTATGCAAAAAACAGCTGCGATGGAAATCAACTGGCATGGTTTCCTGACTTGGTTTGGAGGGGAGACCCCGGAGGAAAGAGCAGAATTCAAGAAAGACATGGACATTCTGCCGGTTCCATCCTGGTCCGACATCCCACAAACGGCTCCAGCGGTTCATACGGCGCCTACCGTAATTAACCCGTATAGCGAGAATAAAGAAGCAGCGCTGCAAGTACTTCAAGCCATTATTTCAATAGAGAACCAAACGAAGGCTACAAGAAAAGGCACAATCCCGGCTACCTCCGATGTGGAAATTCGCAAACAGTTTGGTGCCGACAATCCAGATCATCAAGGCAAAAATGTAATGGCGATGTTCCAAAATCAGTTTGCGCTCCCTCCTGCTAGAGCAAGTGTGTGGGATAAATACGTTGATTTGAATGGGGCTATGCAGAAGTTTGCGACCTCGGACATGAACATCCCAGAGTTTATCCGTGTGCTGGAAGAGGAATCTGCGATCAAGATTAAGGATGCCAAGAATAAAGAGTAAGAGAGTTTCATTCAGACAAAATAGAGTACGGAATAGGAGCGAGTAAAATCATGACAGATATGTTGCATAAGGAAGGCTGGACCCTCGTATTTCATGAAGAGTTTGATGGGGAAACGCTCGACCAGACGAAGTTCTCACCCTATGGGTTATCCCATTGGAAGACGTTAGAGGAGGCAAAGGCGACCTATCAATTACGTGATAGCTGTATCGTGTTACAACTGCCTGATGAGCGTAAGCGTGTATCCGCTATTGTTACGGGGATGCGAGATGGACTACACCGATACGGTGATAATCTCGGACTAAACCATCATGATCGTGCCTTCCAGAACCTTGTGACGAAATATGGTTATTTCGAGGTACGTGCGAAGGTGGCGAAAGGGAGCGGGCTTAATTCAGCTTGGTGGATGATCGGGTTCGAAAATGAGAAGGAGCAAAATGCTGAAGTCGACATTTTTGAAATGTTAGGCAAAGACACACGTTTACTGAATACAACGCTTCATGCATTGCGTGATACGAAATTGAAGTATGCCCATATTCCGTATCGTACGGATGTGGACTTATCTGAAGATTTTCACGTATACGGCTTTGAGTGGGATGAATCCGGCATGAAGTTCTACCTGGATCATGAGCTATATTGGGAAATCGATCAGTCACCGGATTATCCGATGGTTACATTGCTCCAGATTAATGATGGCGATGGGGGATGGATTGGCGACCTGGATCGATCCATTCCGTATCCGAAGGAGTTCCTCGTAGATTATTTAAGGGTGTATAAGCGTGAAGGGATGCCTATGGAGCTCATTCCGCTCGAAGGAACGGAAGGCAATCTCGCCCGGTTTGCCATTAGCGGAGTAGGTAACGATATTACCTGGGGAGATTTGTACAACGCACAATCGCATATTTGTTATATCAATGACGGCGATCCGAATACCGTTCTAATCAGCAAACCGGAAGAGTCATTACCTCACTATATTTATTTGGATTGGATGGAACCGAAAGTATTTGATACGGTATCGTTAACGACACGAGCGGGATTGAAGCATGGCCCGACACAGTGGGATATTGAAATATCTCCAGAAGGTGTAACCGATTGGCGTAAAGTGGGGGAATCCGGGCAGGTTGCATGGAGCCATCGTGAGGATGAGTTAGAAACGTTCGAAGTTAGGTTTGCCCAAGTAGAGCAGGCTAAGTCGATTCGATTGGTTATTCAAGCCTTCAATGGGAGCCAAGATGCAGGAATGTATCTGATCCAGGATATAGCTGTCTATTTGAGCACAAAGGCGTAATGTTGGGATGGGAGTTGAGAAGATAGAGAAATCATAACACCAGGGAGCGCATTGCTAACTAGGAGATGGTTACCGTCGTCTTTTATGTCCGTATATATACCAATACATGTGTACTGTTTCATTCTGAACGTATTCGGAGAGGAACAAATGAGCCGTTGGTTGTATATCTGGCGTCCTTTAATAAAGCGAACATGGAGAACTACTACGCGAGATGGGAAGGCAACCAACTTGCCTGCATTCCGAACGAATTTGCCAACACATTGACGAATTTAGGACGGAAAATTGGTTTTTATAGCTTGAAAATAGGAGAGGTCACGGCAAAAAGCAGACTTCTTGAATGATCTTGAGGCGGCTAATGGCTCTCCTTGAAGAACGCCTATCCTAGGCCCTCTCTTTCCTTGGATATCTTGGACTTTTCTGTGTTTACAATACTGGGTAATATTATGGTACAATATGTATATAATAAAGAGGAGTGAAGATGCTGGTAACATCCTCACTCCTAACAACAGCCGCTTTTAAGGGCGGTAGGCATTTACAGGGACTAGAAATAGGTCGTTATCCCATCTACGGGCGGCCTATTTCTTTTTGTTTTGGTTCAATGCTAAGACAATGGTTACGACCAACCCGATCAGCGTGACAAGCATCGAACCGAATTGGATCATTAATGTCAAAGCATCCTTAACCTCCACAGGCATCACCTCCCTTCCGGGAGACTAGCCGACCGCCCATATTAGCCTTTCTGTTGTTATGGTTAATTATACCATAATAAAAGAAGAGCGCCTATTGTGACGCTCTATCAAGTGAATTAACACCACAAGCGCATATTAAGAGATTAAGGTTAACCTGCTGTTCGTGGTGGCGCAGGAGCGGGGGGATCGACCCGCGATGATGACTAGGAAAGGGTCCCCATCCGGGCATCCTATTTAGTGTTTTTTTTCGGATATCTGAGTGTACGGGCAGCTGCACCTTGATCTATAATAGGGGACGTGGCATTCAATGGAAAAATTCAATCGCGAATGAATAGGAGAACAGGATGAACAAACAAAGAATGGCCGTCATCGGCTTAGGGCACATGGGACGGCATATGATTCATCGCTTACTGCCCCAATATACGGAGAAGATCGAATTAGTCGCCATTTGCGACAGTGATGAATCCAGTCTGCAACGGGAAGTCGCAGAAGCAGGAATTCGTCCAAGGCTGTACACCGACTATCGCCAACTGCTGGACGAGGTGCCGCTTGACCTGGTGTATATCGCGGTTCCGCCGTCCCTGCATTATGACGTGGCCCGGATCGCATTCGAGAAAGGCATCCACGTCTTCTGCGAGAAGCCGCTTGCGGGCAGCTTGACGGAAGCCCGAAGTTTGGTAGAACTGGCCGAGAAGGCCGATGTGCTCCATGCGGTTCATTTCTCGCTTCCGCTCGACCCGGCTGTTCTGAAGCTGCAGAGATTGCTTGAGGAGCAGTCGATCGGCCAGATCCAAAGTATGGATCTATACCTGGAGTTTCCGCAGTGGCCGAGGGCCTGGCAGCAAAATCCATGGATCACGTTAAGGCAGCAGGGCGGATATCTGCTGGAGGTCGGCATTCACTGGATCCAGATGATCCAGCAGGTGTTCGGGCCGATTACGCATGTGAAGAGCGAGATCGAGTTTCCGCAGGATTCGAATCAGTCCGAAAGCCGTGTCCAGGCCGTTCTCAGATTACATAATGATATCGAGATTCGACTGTCGGGAACCGACCAACGGGAAGGGGAGGAGCGTGTCTCCCTAGTAGTGCACGGTGAGGAAGGAACCTTGGCGTTGGAGAATTGGTGCAACCTGTACCTAAGCGGAAAGGATACCCATCCACATCCCGTACCTGTGGACGACGTCGTCAGCCCGCTGCCGATCCTGAAGCAAATCATTCAGATTTTGAACGGAGAGTCCGGTCTCATTTATGATTTCTACGATGGGTATAACGCTCAGGTTATTTTGGAAGCTCTGCGTAAGTCGGGTGAGGGCTTTACGGATGTAAGGCCTCAATTGATGGGGGACAGACAAGAGGTGGGATATATCGTAACGTCCTGATGGACGAAGGTTCAGGCAAACATAGGGGCGCCATCACAAACGGCGTCTCTTTGGTGAGGCTGTTCAATGCGGCTGGGGAGTTTGTAGATTTTGCTACCTTAGAGCAGGTTCATGACGAGGCTTCCGCATACGGTGCATGTGGAGTGTTGCGCACTGTTAAAGTTGTGTTACAAACCGGGCGAAATTCAGGTATCCACTCCTGTTTTCCTCGGTTTTTTTATTGAATCAGGGAGGAGCTTCAACTCGACAAATTCCTTGTTTTATCACGCATTTTCTCGAACTTTTTTACTTATACTTATTTGCTCCAACAAGGCAGAACTTATGCCCTATCGGAATTATATTCATGCCGTTGTATTGTTTTGTTATCCGCTCAAAAAATAATAATTGTGGAATTAATCTAAAAAATGAAAATAAAGTAAGATAACAGTACATTTAAAACCTGTGGCAGTCTCATGGGAGCGCTACAGATAAATAAATAAACAAGGAGGTTTGAAAATGACTAATAAAAGGTTTCCTTTTAAGCCCTTATCACTTTTGGTAGTTTTAGCAGTATTTCTATCGACATTCTGTGCAGCCTTACCGTCAGTAAACGCAGCCGCTAGAGGAGCATGGGCTCCAAATACCGCATATGCAGTAAATGACACAGTAACCTATAGTGGAAGCACTTATACCTGTCTTCAGGCACATACTTCTCTCGTAGGTTGGGAACCGTCCAATGTTCCTGCTTTATGGCAGAAAGGCGGTAGCGGCGGAACTACGCCACCAACCACACCACCGACAACGAACGGAGTAACATTCTATGCAGATATAAACTATGGAGGAAAAGCAGTGACACTCGGGATAGGCAATTATACACTGTCTCAGTTGAACGCAAACGGAATTCCAAATGACTGGATGTCGTCTCTTAAGGTTCCAAGCGGTTGGACGGTTGAAGTATATGAGAATGATAATTTTGGAGGAACCAAGTGGACCTTTACTTCAGATTCTTCCTGGGTTGGCAACACGATCAATGATAAAATGTCATCGGTCAAGATTTATACGGGTTCACCATCTCCTACAGTAACAAAGCCTGCCGAGGTTCCAAGCCATATATGGACATATGTCATGAATGCGGACAATGCCTATGGGAAAGGCGGAGATTTTGCTTTATTGCTAAGTGCTGTTATCAAAAAGGAAAGCAGCTTTGGAGCAGGTTTACCAGGTAGTCCATCGGCCGGCGACGGATTGATGCAGGTAGAACCAAACACGCGCAATGCGTATTTATCTCAATTCAGCTCAAAATTTGGCCGTGCGTATAATCATAGCAGTGAACAAGATCAGGTATATCTGGGCGCGTTAATTTTAAATGAGAAGATTACGAAGTTTGGAAATATCTACAACGGATTATTACACTACAACGGTGGAGATAACTGGTATCCGGGAGCCACGGATTCTTATGGCCGTCCTATTCTGGCAGATCAATATGCAGATGCAGTTTACGCTACTTATAAGGGCTATGGCGGTAAGAATTAAGGTGTTACATTGATATGCAAATTGAAAAATAGCGGGACGTGGAAAGATTATCTTGTTGAGTGGAAGCGGCTTATTTAATTTGAAAGGGCATGAGTTACCAAGCAGATCATTGCTTGCATAACCCATGCCCTTTTTTCTTTATCAGGGTTTTTTCGACTACTAATTTTGATTTTGAAAATCTTACGAAATGTGATTTTCAAAGGGTAAAAAGGCACTTTGAGCGTGGATAATCTCCTTCCAAATGGATTTCTATGCAGAATCTTTCCTCGTAAATCATCGTTGCTCCCTGTTTTGCAACCATTTAACTGTCCCAATGAAGCCTACCAGTCCTATTAAAAATACCAGAAAATAACTAATACCCGCCAAGGGAAATGATGCGACTCCGCTTTCCTGCAAATGCAACGCAGGTACAGACCAAGGCAGATAAGTGCCAATGGCAGTAGATCCGAATACCAATGCCAGCATCAAAGTTGTAAACGCAAAGCCGATCGGCACCAGATAACCGCGCGATATGCAGGCCAACAGAGCAAGAGGTGCACTTATTAACAGGTGAAGAGCGCCAATTGTAAGTATTAGGAACAAATAATGTTGTACACTCGCAAACGAGAATCCAGGCAGTCCAGAAACAAAACCCAGTATTACGGCGTAAGCAAAGCTGATCAACATCATCACAAAACACCAGAATACAATTGCGATATATTTGGCAATCGCTATGTTGCCGCGCGATATTGGCAAAATGAGCAAATCCTTGAGTGTCCGATCGGAATACTCACGGCCAAATGTCCAGCTTGTTATCAATCCAAACCCCATCAGCCCAAACACGGATGCATACAAAAACGCAATCTTTTCAAAATAGGAGGGCCAATCGGGCTGTCCCAGGAACAACGTGATGACGAACAAGATAAACAGAAGCGTGCCCCATAAAACAAAGGATCGACGCAATTTGTAAATCTCAACGCTGCAGGCTGTCAACAATCGTCTCATTCGTTTTTCCCTCCTCAACCCCGATTACTTTGAGAAAATAACGCTCCAAGTTCTCTTCTTCAACTTTCAGCATGGTGAGCGGCACTTCATGATGAGCAAGCAATCTCGCAATATGTTCGGGATGCTTCACGGCATGATCATCCGGTAGCGCAAGGCAGTTATTCGAAGTCGAATGTACCGCATACCCGGAGTCTGAAAGTATAGCTTGAGCTTTCCGAGCATCCTTCGTTCCGATCATCAACTGTTTTCGGCGGATTGTTTCAAAGTCTTTTGTTGTCAGTTCTTCCAGCAACACGCCTTTGTGAATAATGCCGATTCGAGAAGCCAATTTGGACATTTCCTCGAGGATATGGCTCGATATAAATACGGTAACCCCATGTTGGGATGCCAGAGTTTTCAGCATTTCCCTTATCTCGACAATTCCGGCGGGATCAAGTGCATTCGTTGGCTCATCGAGAATCAGAACGTCCGGCTTATGAATTAACGCTTTGGCCAATCCAAGTTTCTGCGCGTTGCCCAGTGACAAATCCTTGGCCTTGCTTTCCGTATATTCAGCCAATTTCAATTGCTCCATTATATCGTCAACTGCCCTTGGAACCGGTAATCCTCGCAACCTGGCTATCAAATTCAAGTTTTCCCTAACTGTAAAATGAGGATAGGCGTAAGGTACTTCCAC
Organism: Paenibacillus sp. ISL-20; assembly: GCF_018613005.1. Lineage (NCBI taxonomy): Bacteria > Bacillati > Bacillota > Bacilli > Caryophanales > Paenibacillaceae > Paenibacillus > Paenibacillus sp. ISL-20. The sequence goes on along the minus strand of NZ_JAGGRD010000033.1, from coordinate 15,378 downwards.
CATATAACCTACCCGTCTCGACAAATCGGAATTCCCGTTGGTCCATTGCTGACCGAACAAATACACTTCTCCGGAAGAAGGCTTGCTCATGCCAAGAAGGGCTCGGATGGTTGTCGTTTTCCCTGCACCGTTCAGCCCCAAGAATCCATAGATTTCTCCTTTCCTAACGGAAATCGAAACGCGATCTACAATGACTTTATTCCCGTATTGCTTTGTCAGGTTAACAGTTCGAATAATATCTTCCATAGTAACAGTCCTTCCCGTAGCCTCAATTAAACACGTTCAATTGGAAAAACGTCTATCAACGTACATTCTAAGAAGACAGACCGCATTTAGCGGAAGTTTTTCTTGCGAGATCAGGATGTTTAGCCTCGGAAGTTTATACTTTCTGATCTCTTAAAAGAGCCGGTGGCTACCTGAGATGTTGAAAAGATGCCTCCCGGCCTTGTCCAAATCAGTTTCCGCGATAAATAGAATTCATGTAATGCGAGATCGATGAGGCATCCTCAATGGAGGTGCGCAGCGCGATGTAACCGTCGGGACGAATCAATACGAGTTCTTCGCTTGCCACATCGTAAATTCGATAGGCATTCCCTGCTGTGTCGATTATGCCTTCCTCTCCCTCCACATGCGATGGCAGGATGCAATGCACATGGAGTTCGTCGCTTGCGAAATTCTTCAGAGAAGGATCAGTACATTTTGCAAAGACCAAAAGTGTCCAGTGCGGGCCGCGCAACAGGTCAAAGACACTTCCGGCAAACGCTGTGCCTTGAAGACCCGTGGCATTAGGAGCGCGATCTCCGGGCAATGTAGGGCTGACGTACGTTCGAGCGGTGGGTCGAGTCAGAGAGCTTGATCGGTAGGAAATGAGAAGTCCGCTCGTCAGATCGTCGGATATGGTGCTCATGGATTGGGACAACGATCCGCTCTTATCTTCTTGGAACTGTCCTGAAGGACTGCTTGAGCGATAGGACGGCGTTCCTCGTCATACGTATCGAGCAAGGCTGCGTCCGCTCCCTGCAGTACCGCAGCGAGCTTCCATCCGAGGTTGTAGGCGTCTTGCATCCCCGTGTTCATGCCCTGGCCACCTGCCGGGGAATGGACGTGTGCTGCGTCGCCGGCGAGGAAGACGCGGTCGTTGCGATAATGGTCGACCACGCGGACGTTGACCCGGTAGATGGACAGCCAGGAAGCATCTGTGAGCCGAACACGTCCGGCACCGGCTCGACGGTCAAACATGGCTTGATACACCTCTAGCGACGGCTGCTCTGGTTCTTCGATGTCTGCCGGGATGGTAGCTTGCAGTTGCCAAATGTCGGTTTTCGGCAGCGGCGTCACCCCGACCATCCCCTCCGGAGAAGTCCAGATATGGATACGGTCACGCTCCAGCCCTTCCAATCGTACATCGCCAAGATACCACCGCTCATTATCGTAGGTTTGCCCAACAAGCGACAAATGAATGAACTTGCGGATATTGCTTTTGCCTCCGTCAGCGCCGACTACATATCGAGCGCGGATTTGCCTCGTTCCTTGTGGCGTACTCATGGTTACCGTAACGCCATCAGAATCCTGAACGAGCCCTACAGCTTCCATGCCCAACTCAACTTGACCGCCAAGTTCTGCATATCGATCACGCAGTGCTTTTTCCACATCAAATTGAGCAATCCAGACCGGATCACGGAAAGGTGTCTCAAGTTCGGCGCTGGCTGGTACGGTTATACATGGCTTGTCAACGCTCCCGCCATTTGCGGTATAATAACGAACAGGCAAATCCACGATTCCTGTGTCAATAATATAGGGAACGGCCCCCAAATCATCGGCGAGTTCAAGAGATCGGGGCTGGATCCCTTTGGCTCGAGAAGCTACGCTATAGAAGGTGCTTCGCTCAATAATACGATGGTCAATGTTTCGACGGGCAAGGTCGCAGGCAAGTGTAAGCCCTGTGGGCCCGGCCCCGACAATGAGAACATCAACAAAAGACGCCATGGTGTTCATGGATAGAAACCTCCTTGTTCATTGATTTGATTCGCCATGTTTGTTATACTACACCGTGCAGTGTAGTTTGTAAAGCGGAACTCTACTCGATTTCTGATTGTATAGCCATAAGGGGGAAACGTAAGAATGGATAGTATGGAAAACAAGACAATTCGCAAAGGCTCTGCAGACAAACGAACTAAAATTATTGCGGCAGCACGAGACCTGTTCCTGTCGGAGGGATTTGATCGTTCCAGCGTCGATGCGGTCGCCGCCAAAGCGGGAGTTTCCAAACGGACAGTTTATGATTATTATGGCGACAAACAGAACTTACTGCTTGCCGTTGTGGAAGAAACCAGTTCAGCAGTTCTGGACATGATTGAGCAAGGGATTTCAGACCATCTCTTGGAGTTTGAGGATCTAGAGCAGACGCTCATCTTATTTTGCGAACAAATCGTAGCTTCTGCGAACGGTTCGACCGATTACAAGGCTTTGATCCGTCTGGTTATGATGGAAGCCGCCAATCTGCCTGACTCGTTTTTTGAAAAGCTGGATAACGCGACGGAAGAGGGAATTATCAGGAGGTTTACAGAGTTTGGACAAACCGGATTACTCAATGTGCCCGATCCTCAAATGGCTGCAAAGCACTTCGCTGCATTAACGTTTTTATTGGTATTTAATCAACCGAAAACCGGGACATTGGAGGAGGAACAAACCAAACGTATTATCACTGAAGGGGTGCGCGTCTTTCTTTGCGCTTATGCACCGCGCACCGTTCAAAACTGAAAATCATATGAACGCCAGTGAAAAACGCATCTCTATGGGGAGGTGCGTTTTTTTGTGATGGATATGCAGCGGGATCCGATAGAGGGACCTTGTGGAGCATTTTATGAAAGGTATAATCTGACGGGTAAGATCGTTAACGTTCGACTGCCAAACATGGAGGGATCATTGAAGCTCTGTGTTGGGACCGGAACAGGGATACTATACAATATAACTATGGGATTGTTAGATGGTCTTTATGAATGATGTGCTTAGGTTGTTTCTTTTTAGATTCGTACATATCCTCATGAAAAAGCCGGTGTAAAGGATGTTATATGCATGGTTGATATTATTACCGTTGTATTTGGTGTAATTGGGACTTTTACTGTTTTTAATTTACTATTTGCTTGTTTATATTTGTTTAGTAAAACGCTTGGGAATGGATTTTACAGATGGATTGTCCATGATTTAGAGTTTTTGATGATTGTGTCTTTTCCGTTATTTGGACCCACTCAATTTATAGCAAGCCAAGTTTATGAGCGTTTTAACTGGTTCGCTGCTAGAGTGGTGCTGATTTTTTATTCCATAGGATTAATGATTTTAGCTGTTATTTTCTTTATGTTGTTTGGGTATTTTGCAGATATGACTTAAAGGATTAGAAAAACGCAAGAAATTTACGAAAGATATGGTCTACCTTATCCTAAAGTTAGCCCGATAGATTTCTTCAGCGCTTTATACGGAAAACATTTGCCCGTACCGCTACGGTTTACGGCTATTCTATAACCTCAAATATCTGTGGAGAAGGTGTCATATAAGAGGGGGGCATATTAACATGAAAAAAGCTTTGTTATGTGTTGTTCTTGTTGCTTTGATCGTAACCTCCTGTACGCTAAGAAATCAGGATAGAATAGAAGAAGAGTCCGGAAAATTGGATATGATAAATATTTATATGTACCGTAATGACTCCAGTCGCGTACAACCCGAACTGATAAATGTACAAAGTGATCCTGATGTGCTGCTGACTGCTACACAATGGGCACAGCGTGGAGAGTCAGAACCGTTGCCTGAAACCCAAGAAATAGAACAAATGTATGTCTTTCAGTACCAATTTCGTAACGGAGATACCATCCAAGATGTGTATTATATGTACGTTACGGACACGAGTAATGAGCATTACATGAAGGAATTTGAAGGGAGTCTTAAAAAAGATACGGACAAATTTGACGATTTGGAAAAAGAACGCCTATTACGCTTAATCGGACTTGTAGACTGGAAAAGGGTTTCAGCTTCAGACTTATTAAATTCGTGATTGTTAGATTGAATAAATTAGATTGTATTCGTTGCGAAGCGTATCAGTGTTCTCTAGAAGAATCGCAGAAGCTTGTTTAAACGATATACGTCGAGGAGGTTGACTCAACAAAATGAAAGCGACTATCGAAGGGATCTTCCGCTTTTTGGGAGAGCATCATAAGGAAGCCCACGGCATTCCAGAGGCGGACATTCAGGCAAAGGAACAAAGTCTGGGTTTTTCATTACCGACGGCCCTGCGGAATTATTACAAGACCTTGGGACAATCCCCATATATCACCCAAGGGTGCAATAACCAATATGAACCGCTCCTGCTACAGGATGTGTTCATTCCTGATGACACGTTTTTTACGACAGACAAGGCGTTTCTGATCTTCTATCAAGTAGAGGAGTCTGTGATATATTGCGGGATCCGAATTCAGGATTTGGAGCAGGAAGATCCATCGGTCTATTTGTGCGCGTGGAACTCCCCCGATTGGCAGCTGGAAAATCGATCGCTTCTACGCTTTCTCGCTGGCAAGGCACTCGTTCAGTTAGGAGTTGAGGATCGGCTGCCCTATTGGGCCATTTTTGATGAGAGCATGTGGGACTTATCCGACTACCGTAGATGTATGCGTCTTGAGCGGGAGTATGAGATAGACGAGGGTTCGGAGCTGGATGCATGGAAAATCTACGTAAAGGACGATGTGCTGATCGTATTTGAACTCGACGTATCCGAAGAAGAGACGGATGCACTGTTGGCCGTATATTTGGCGTCCTTTCAGCGAGCAAGTATGGAGAAGCTGCTGAGCGAGATGAGGAAAGTAACCAACTTGCCTTCATTTCGCACGAATTTGTCAGCACAGTGATAGGTTGAGGGAGCGAGTACCACAAGTAACGGCGAATGGTTGATATGGTTACGGTCCAATAGATTGAATGGGGGAAATATATCGTAGATTCGTTTGCATCTCGAGAGAGGTGCTTTTTTTTCGTTTTAAGGTTCCTTACGATTTCTTCACTAATTACAGCAAGATCTGAAAAGTAAGGGCAGGCTATATTTGTTAAGTTATACTCGAAACATATTAAGGAAGGGGCAGTAGCAAAAAAATTAAAATATCCTCATTGGATGTTTGGAGTCGAAAAGTGTTATGTCGAGAAAAGACGTGGCGATCATGTTATTAATATCTAGAAGTGGAGGAATCATCGTGAATATAGAGCACAATAAAGAGGTAAGTAAATCAATAATAACTGCACATGTTCTCAACCGGTGGTCAGGATTTATGGCAATAATAGCGGGGATTTTATATATCGTCATTCAGTTTATCCACCCGACAGATGATATCTCTTCTGTGCACACAAACTCTTGGGTAGTGGTTGCATGCCTGACTATTGCCATGTCTTTCTTTAACCTGATCGGAATTACGGGATTCTATGTACGCCAAGCGAAAGAAGCGGGGTGGCTTGGCTTCGTAGGTTTCCTTTTGTTCAATCTGTTCTGGTTAATCTCATTCATTTTTAGCTTCATCGAAGCATTCGTTTTGCCGTTGTTGACAAGTGATGCTGATAAGTTTGTGGTAGGAATGGTTGGGCTCTTTGGAGGAACAGTCAGCGAGGTTAATCTGGGGATCTTCCCAATATTAGCACCGCTCGCGGGAGTATTGTATATGCTAGGAGGTCTGTTGCTAGGCATCGCCACATTACGTGCCAGAGTCTTCCCTCGCCCAGCAGCAATTCTGCTGGCCTTCGCTGCTGTAGTGACCTTTGCCGCTGCAATCATCCCCCATCCGCTTGATCGGGCATTGGCGATACCTATGGGAGTTGCTCTTATATGGATCGGATATATTATTTGGTCGGAACGTAAGTAAGCATCGAATTAGAGATGTCTTCGATCTTACCTATATGGATGAAATTAATAGTTCTTCTGACGGTTTGGTTCCTCGGTGCAACATTAAATTTCCAGATCGTCAGGAAGTTTCTTGATTGGTGCATAGATATGGTAGGCTGAATCCAGATTGTGGACGTCATTAAAAACTTGGATAAGTTCAATATCCGATTGATCGGACTCTTGCTTGGAAATCTTTAAGAATCTTGCATAGTCTGTTTTGAGCACTTCTCCAATATCAAGCAGGTCACCAAAATAGTTGAACCTCGCACAAAAAATAGCCGGTACATCAACCGTGAAATAAAAGGGTTTATGAATTTGAATGTCACTTGGGATTCCGAACAGAACTTTGAACCGGGTTGAATTTGGTTGACAGTTTGAATAAATGACAAAACAAGAACCATTTATGTTTTCATCAATATGATTCAACAGCATTTTTGAATGGGAGTGAATCTTCTGCTTGTAATCATCGGTGGCTAGGTCTACTTCAAAGGCAATCCCGCTTATTCGAGTCTCTTTGAACTCTGTCAGTGTGAAATCCGTGACGATATCACCATTAATATTTTTAAATGGTCTTTTAACCACAGTAGGGATTTGAGTCGGAGAGATTTCTTTGAACCCTGCTCTTAGCGAACTTGGAGCTACGCCGTAATGTTGTTTGAATGCGCGGGTGAATGAGGCTTGCGTACCAAAGGCTAACTGATAAGCAATATCGGTTAATGACAAGTTGTTGTTATAAATGAGTGATAAAGTGGCATTCAATCTTCTAGATAGGATGTACTGATTTAACGAACAGCCCATCATGGCAGAAAAAAGCCTATGAAAATAAAATTTAGACATATTGAAAGTAAGAGCAACGGATGTCACGGATAAAGGCTGTTCTAAATTTTCCTCAATATGAATCAATGCTTGTTCTATTATCCTATGATGGTTCATACTAACTCCCTTCGTCACGCGCTCTAATTTTTTGTGCTAAGTATACCACACGCGTTATACCGCTTAGAAGGCAATTCGCAATCCGCGAATTGTTAAACTGAGGCCCTTCATTATTTGTATAGAATTGCATACAATTCTTCTTCAAAACCAAGCTATATCATTCAAATTGTCCTAGGGTATCAAGAAGATGCTCAATGTATGTAAAGGGAGTAGTAGTACTAACCAAGAATGTCACTGCTGCTGGGATACATTAGTTGGTATTATGGAAAATTGATTGACTGACCGATTCTGTCAGGGATAGAGGGTTATAATTGGTTTTAAATAAGTCGATTTGTTATGAGCGGTGCTATATATATTGGTTTAGGAGGAACGATAATGGATTGGAATTACTATGATACGTTTATTACCGTTGCACCGGATTGCCCTGCTGAGACCGGAACGCAGCCGCCGGACAAGAAAGACGGAAAAACCAAGCCGGGTATCGAGTTTGAGTTAATCACGAATAATCCGTATGGCTATACCCAGGAGGAGCTCTTGTACGAAGTGCATATCCGGCACAAGAACATTCCGGAGGCGGAGTTAGCCGAGAGAGGGAACCAGATTCGAGACGAGTTTTTTATGAAGCCGCAACCATGCTTGAGAGCATCGATGCTCCCGAAGAAATACGGGTGGGGTATTCATTTCAATGCGAAGGGGCAAATCGCGATCGTTCCGGTGGAATCCCCCGACTATCGGCGCTTTGTGGAAGGAGCCAACGGGAAGGTGAAGCTGCTCGCCGCCATGAGAAACAAGAAGAAGTGAGTGCAATCACAGGTTCAGTAAACACATGTTTGATTTGATCTGTGTCACCCACACAAAAAAGCCACCCCTAAAGCCTACGACAAACGTAGTTACTCTAGGGGCAGCCCTACTTAGATTGCATATTATTCCGATTTTGCCTCGCTCTACAACTTACTTCGCACTGGGCAGTAATTTATTCAACAAGATCGCTGCAAGAGAAGCAGCCAGAATCGGTGAGCCCAATAAATACTGCACGAACGTAGGCAATGTATATAAGAAATCTTTAGGAATGAGCACTAACGCTAACGTCAAAATCATCGGGATAGCGATAATGTACATTTCTTTTTCAGTGATTTGCACGTTCTTCATGACCTGGATCCCGTTAATCGAGATGATGCCGCAGACGATGGCGAATACGCCGCCGATGACAGCGGTTGGAATCGAGGAGATCAAAGCGGCCAATTTGCCGGAACAGCCGAAGAGGACAAACCATCCGCCTACCGCAAGAAAGACTCGGCGACTGGCCACACCTGTGATGGAGATAATGCCTGCATTGGTGGAATAGCCGGTAACCGGCGTGGAACCGAGTCCTGAAGCAATCAGGCAGCTAATCCCTTCACCAATCACCCCACGGTTAATGTTCTTATCCGTTAATGGTTTATCAATTACGTTGCTGATGGCAAACCATGTCCCCGTGGTTTCTGCCAGCAGTACGAGATAAATAATGACCATGGTGATGATCGCCGAGAAGTCGAACGAGAAGCCAAAATCCTTAAACGGAATCTGCGGCATGCTGAACCACTTGGCGTTTGCGACAGCACTGAAGTCCAGCACACCCATAAAGTTAGCTGAGACACATCCGATAATTAATGCGACCATCACGGATGTAACGCGGAATATCGTGCCTCTCGTGCGGAACAAAGAACCCAGGATCACGAACAGGATGAGTGCAGCCGCTGAGATCAGGGCCAGCAGCACGTTCTGATTGATAGTAGCGTCCGTAGCGCCGTAGATATTGTCTCGGATGGCAACAGGCAATAAAGACAGACCTACAATGAATATGATAGTGCCGCCTACAATAGGCGGGATGAAGGACTTAACGATTTTATTGAAGATTCCCGTATACCCCAAAATAATCACAAGGATCGCACCAACTAAGCTTGCGCCCAGTACGGAACTCCAACCCATCTCTCCACCGCCGCTGGCGGCATAAATCGCGACAATCGCGCCGAGCGGAACATAGGAAGGACCCTGCGCCATCGGCAGCTTCATACAGAAATACGTTTGCACGATTGTGGCAAGCCCGGCCGCAATAAACGTGGATTGAATTAATGCGCTGGACTGATTGGGCGCCAAGCCAATTAGCATGGCAATCAGGAAAGGAACGACATAGACGTCCATCGCGACGACATGCTGTAAACCGAGAATGGCCGATTTCCCGAATGATATTTTTCCGTCGGGAGGAACCGTTAAATGCTGTGATGTTGTTTGCGTGTCATGTTGCTCTTCTGCTTGTGTTTTCACTCCGCTGGACACCTCGAATGTTAGGATGAATTGCTTTTTGAACAACCTCTATTATTCTTAACGCGTATGAACCTTTTCCCCTTGCACCCACACCTCGCGGATATGCTCAGGCCGTGCCAGATACATGATCTTCTGAAAAATATCTTGTACGTCTTCATGCACATCAAAAATCGGCAGCTTCGCAGATGGAAGTCTCGTATCGATCACCTGCACATCCCATGCGTAGTTTTCTTGAATGCGGCCGATCGGCAGGCTCAGACTTTCACCGCCCCCGGCCGTAGCCAGATAGAATGCCTCGTGGACCGTAATCCGCGACTCGGGAACGCCGCGAGCTTCCGCAGGAAGGGAGGTGTTCACGCCATCTTCCAGCATCCTGGAAGACATCACGGCTTGTCTTATGTTATCGAAGAGACTGGGTGAGAAGCCTCCGGATAGATCCGAGCCTAAACCGATCTCGACATTTTTGGCATGGAAGCGGGCGACCGGGATGACGCTGTTGGCAAAATACGCGTTGGATATCGGGCAATGGGCGATCGCGGTGCCGGTGTCAGCGAATAGATCGGCATCCTGATCATCAAGGAAATTACAATGAGCCATGACCGATTTATCGCCCAGCAGGCCAAAATCATGCAAGGCAAACGCATCGTTTTTCTGGAATCGATCTTTCACATACCCGTGCGCCCAATCGCTTTCGCTGCAATGGGACTGCACGTACGTGTCGTATTTGGCTGCCAGCTCGCCTAAACCCTTCAGTCCCTCATCCGTACAGCTTGGAATGAAGCGTGGGGTGACGACGGGATACACGCCTTGTTTTGTGGTCTTGGCCAGTTCCTGTACAGCGATAATAAATTCCTCCGTATCCGCCAGTGCCGTGGATGTGTCCGCATCGCGGTAGTAATCCGGATTCTGCGCGGGGTCGTCCATGACAACCTTTCCGACAAGTCCGCGCTGGCCTTTGCTTGCACAGATTTGGGCTAACAACAAGCTGGCATCTTTATGTACCGTGGCAAAATAAAGGGCCGTCGTTGTTCCATTGGCTAGTAGGGTGCTTACCACATCGTCGTAAACCTTTTGCGCAAACTCGAGATCGGAGAATTTCGATTCCAGCGGGAAGGTATAGGTATTCAGCCAATCGTAGAGTGGAATATCCAACGCCGTTCCGGATTGAGCCCATTGCGGGGCATGTACATGCAAGTCGACAAAACCAGGCAAGAAATACTGACCTTCCTCTAATCGATGAAAGCTGTCGATGCCTTGATACGTATCCAGCAAGGATTGATAGTCGGCATCTTCCGGTGACACGACTCGCTCAATCATCCCGCTCGTATTGATACAGTAAAGATAGTCTCTCAATACTTGAATTTCTTTGGGAGATTTGCTTGAAAAAGAAGTCCCTTGAAATAATAACATATATTTACTCATGTTTACCGCCTTAATGTTCGTTTTTTGGAGCGCTTTTGTCATTATAGTCCGTTAAAAAAGATAAGTCCATAGTTTAAAGGCGAATAGATATGAGCTTGAGTCACTATTGAAAAATTCATCATGATGACAGGTCAGGAACTCGATTGCGGATATTCGAAATTATCCGGGGGATATAGGGTCGGCGTTCTTCATGAAAGATACCGTCCGCAGTCTTTTATATATAGAGAGAGAAGAGGATATGAGGTGGTTCCCACAGAATAACTTGAAGCTGCCATTATTTTTGAGATTTGAAGGGGAATTGTAATGGAGACAAAATTGATCATGGTCGAGGGTCTGCCGGGATTCGGCAAATCGACGACGTCCCGTATGATTTATGATATTTTAACTGAACGAAACATCGAGGCCCGGCTTGTGATGGAAGGGGATGTTGACCATCCGGCGGATTATGAGGGAACGGCGTGTATGACTGAAGAAGAATTCGGGCAGTTGCTGCAAGCCGCAGGCTCCTTCAAAGAAATATTGGTTGAACGAGCCGCCAAAAAAGATAGTTGGTATCTCCTGCCCTACCAGAAGCTGAAGAACGAACACGGTATCACTTTTCCGGATGATCTATATCATTCCTTGTCCAAACAGGATATTTACGAGCTCCCGCTGGACCTCAACAGGAGATTTATCACCGAGCGGTGGGAGGCATTTGCGGAGCAGGCGCTAGATGAGCCCGCCGTTATGATTTTTGAGTGCTGCTTCATCCAGAATCCGTTGACTGTTGGCATGGTGAGATATGATGCGCCGGAAGACCAAGTGACGGACTATGTACTGGGGCTGGAAAAAGCGATCCTTGGCCTGAATCCCGTATTGTTCTACATTGAACAGGACAGCCTGGAATACGCATTCCGCAAGGCCATCCGGGAACGACCGGAGGCTTGGTCTACAGGGTTCGTCCATTATTACACTCAGCAGGGATACGGCAAACATCACGGTCTAGAGGGCGTTGAAGGGACTCTGCAAGTATTGGAAGCCCGGCGGGAGCTGGAGTACAGGATCTTGGACAGTCTCGGACTGAACAAGGAGCGAATCAATAACTCCCATTATGATCAAGAGACGTACAGAACCAAGCTGATCAACATGCTTAAGCTGCATGGGGTCATCCACTAATATTATTTTCGTGAATAAGGAAGGAAGATTTGATGAAGGGCTTTTTAATGATCATGCTGCTCTATATGACGGCTCTATTAACAGGCTGCGATAAGGAACTCGGTTGGGAAACGATGCAGCTTCTGGACGAAGAGGTTGCCGAAATCCGGATTTCGGCATTTGAGTCATGGGACGAGATGAATGGGGATACAATGCTTTCATTCAAGGAGGCTGAGGCTGTGAGTATATTTGAGGAAGCGATCCGTACTGCTCGCAAGCAGCCAGATGATGCCAAACGAACGGACCCGGATTACGATGTGATGGTCATCTATACTCAGCAATCTCCCGTTCATGCCATCAAGCTGTGGTTGGGGGAAAAGGGTCAGGAAAGTGTGTTCAGCTACGGTTTCAAAGATTGGGGAGAAGATGTATATGTGGTTTCCGCCAAACATACCGATCGGATGAGAGAACTCATTTTGCAAGAGGCGCGTTAACGCCATTACCGGAACCGATTTCTTATTCTGTTCAGTAGCTGAAGATTATACAAAGTGCTAGTTTATTATTTTATCGATCGTAAATAACTTTGGAATTAGTAACCAACGCCGAACGCCTCATATCCCATAAAATAACGGCTTAGACGTATAAAATCAGGGGATTGGGAGATGAATGAATATCATCATTCAGGAGGCGATAAAGTGAAAAAGAAGACCAACAAGTTGAAACATAAGGCTGGAGCATTTCTTGCCGGAGCCCTGCTGTTTACAGGAATTTTGTTCGCTGCTGCGAATCCCGAAGGAACCTTCGATGCGATTAAACACACGACGTCTAAAATAAGCTACTACGTTAACGGCAAGGACTATTCCACCGCTGACGGTTCATTTGGGAAACAAGGGACGGCGGCCTCGGATCCTAAGATTCCTACCGGCAGCAACGATGTGCCCGCTCGCATGGTTTCGGATCCGGTTAACCAACCAGTGTACTGGGGCCAGGCTTCCAGGAAGGAATCCCTGGGGCATCCTGTAGTCAAGCTGTACAATGCGGCGGGGGAATCTGTTGGTTCCGCTACATTGGAGCAGATCAATGACGGGGTGAGGGTGAAGATTACCGCATCCGGCCTCACTCCAGGCAAGCATGGGTTCCATGTGCATGAGCATGCGATCCAAGGTGGGGATTTTAAATCCGCCGGAGGGCATTTTAATCCGACCGACAAGCATCATGGCCTTGAGAATCCGCAAGGAAGCCATGTTGGCGATATGCCGAATCTGGTCGTAGGTGCAGAAAGCACCGCGGAAGCGGAGATGATCATTCAGCATGGAACCCTTGAAAAAGACCAGCCCAACTCAGTACTGGGACGCTCACTGATCATTCATGCCGGCGAAGATGACGGCGTAACCGATCCATCGGGCAATTCCGGCGACCGTGTGGCCGGCGGTAATATTCCTTAGTAATCTGACTAGCTGCAGGTAGCATGTGGTTTGTAACATATGAGTGCTAGTGAAAAACGCATCTCTATAGGGAGGTGCGTTTTTTGTGATGGTTGTACAGCCGGGATCCGATAGAAGGACCTGGTGGAGCATTTATGAAAGGTATAATTTGGCGGGTACGATCATTAACGTTTGGCTGCCAAACGTAGAGGGATCGAAGCTCTCGTTGGGACCGGAACAGGGATGCTGTACAATATAACCATAGGATTGCTGGATGGTCTTTACGAATGTCCTCTGCTTTTTATGTATGATATGCTATTAATTACTAGATCAAATATGATCTAAATTAACAAGAATTGAAGGTGATTAAAATTAAAGTTTGGCGATTCGTTGCCGTCATTGGATGTTTGGTCATGTTATTATCCGCATGTAACTCGCAAAAAGGAGCAAAGACGGTCGAATTAGATTCATCTTATCAGGAGTGGAGGAAAGAGGTTACAACAGCGCTTGATAATCATGGTTATGTATTCCCTGCCTACGATGAAAAGACAGGACCTCTTGAGTTAATATATGATCCGTCATCTTCAGATTTTGAGTTCGAATTGTATCGTTCCAATGATTATCGAATCTCCAAGGAATTAAGTGGTGTCCACACGGTGCATGATCGTTATTATCACTACTCATTAATCGAAGAAGTACCAGATAAATCTGAAATTCTGTCTCCTTACAGTTCAGACACACAAATCGAGCGAGTGCCTGTCAATGACGAATTAGCTATACTTAACGATAATATATCTGAGTATCAAAGTGGTAACATTATCGTTTATGAAACAAGTGAAGATCCAGAAAATATCGATAACCCCCAAAAAGTCGTAGAATTTCTAGAACACCATAGTATCAATTCCGGATCGGTTCTGCTAGTAAACATGGAAGGACGCATGAACGTGGAGGCTTATCTTCCTGTCAACGATCAGACAGCGCGACTGATTTTCACGGTAGAAGATCTAGATGAATTAGAAACATTCGTAGGTACGCCTGCGAAATAAACCGTCAGTATATAATTAACCTTTGGATTTAATTCGTTCTCTGATTCGGTTGCGCATCGAACAAGGCGAGTTTAAAGAAGTGATAGTATTGCAGGAAGCCTGTCTATATTACCTCAGTTATTGAGGGCGGAGTCATGCTGAGTAAGCTTTACGAAGACAATGCGTATATCCGTTCAAACATAAATCAGTTGCTGAGAGAGATTGAAAGGTACCGAACGGTAAACTGAACCAGTTTCATTTTAAGATAAAAAGGTACTGCTTACCATTTGAATCTCATAACATTATGAATCCAGGATTGCGGAAATGATTATTCAGCATGGAACACTTGAAAAGAACAAGCCGAACTCCGTACTAGGACGCTCGCTGATCATTCATGCCGGCGAAGATGACGGCGTAACCGATCCATCAGGCAATTCCGGCGACCGTGTGGCCGGCGGTAATATTCCTTAGTAACCTGACTAGCTGTAGGTAATATGCGGTTTGTAACATATGAATGCCAGTGAAAAACGCATCTCTATGCTTGGTTACGCGTATGAAGATGAAAATCAGCGTGTTGTTGTGAAGTAAGCAAAGTCTTAGGTAATCAAAGGTCTATATAGAGCGCAATTAAAAAACGAGCACCACCGCTCGAATCGCCAAATCGGGTAATAAACAGTAAGATCAACCCAAGGTGGCGATAAAAATGAAGAACGAAGAAATCGAGCGATTGAATACAGCCATGAAAGAAACATCGGATAAACGGCTTTACGAAAGGTACCTGGCCGTACGTCTTCGTTTGGAAGGACACTCGTTTGCAGAGATCGGTGATTTGCTCGGTCGCATTCGTCAAACCATCAGTAACTATTGGCAGAGCTACCAAGCTCACGGTCTTGCTGGGCTGGAAATGGGCCACTCCCCTGGACAACCGCCTAAGCTCACGGAAGAAGAGCGCAACCAATTAGCCGCTATGCTGGAGCAAAAACAACCAGCCGATGTGGGCTTTGACGCTCACTACACCTGGACGCTCCCGTTGGTTGCGGAATGGATCAAGCAAGAGTTTGGCGTCACGATGAGTGTGCGCGGAATCAGCGCGATGCTCAAACGAATGAACTTCAGTTTCACAAAAGCAACCTATTCGCTTGCCAAAGCCGATGAGGAGGCCCAGGCATTTTTCCGTAAGCACACCTTCGCACAGCTGAAGAAGCAGGTGGAAGCCGAAGAAATCGAT
>NZ_JAGGRD010000032.1:0-63786 GCF_018613005.1 Paenibacillus sp. ISL-20 | reverse complement strand
ACTTCATATTACAATCCGTCAGATAAAAAATGGCGATTTGCGTCCGGTCCCGAAGATTCAGCTTCCCCAGGATTTCGGTGACATAGTTTTTGACGGTGCCTTCGCTTAAGAAAAGCTGTCCGGCAATTTCCTTATTGGACAAGCCGTCCGCAATAAGAACGACGACTTTCTTCTCGGCCGGGGTCAGCCCGAATTGTTCCAGCTCAGCAGCTTTAGGGACGGGCTGCGCCGTTGGACGAAGCATGCCAGTCAGCTTGCGGGCGATATCGGGATGAATCAGCATGTTACCGTCATGCACCGTTTTGATTCCCTGGATGATGCGGTCCGGCGGAATGTTCTTCAGCAGATAACCGCTAGCCCCGTTCCTCAGAGCCTCCACAATATAATCATCATCATCGAAGGTAGTCAGCATAAGCACTCGCACATCCGAATGTCGTTCACGAATCCGCCGCGTTCCTTCCACGCCGTCACATACCGGCATCCGAATGTCCATGAGCACGACGTCGACAGGAGGTCCCTCCTCCAACAAAGCCAGCGCTTCCTCGCCGTGCTCCGCGACAGCCGATACTTCGATATCCGGGTCCATCCCTACCAGTAATTTCAAGCTTTCCCGAATGAACGGGTCATCATCTACAATTAAAACGGATATCATGGATGGCCACGACCTTTCTATAAAATAAGATACTGCGTCTTGTCTTGTTAAATTACATAATCTCACGCTTCTGGTAGACAGGCAGCCGGGTGATGACAGTAAAAGGTACGGTTCTCCGTACCTCAAGCGTCCCACCCACCACTTGGGTTCGTTCGAGCATGCTGCTCATTCCGATACCTTGACGGTCCGGTGTTGCTTCGTGGCCAGCCGGCTCCTGGACTGTGCCATCGTTGGAAACCTCCATCCGGACGTCCTGATCTCCGTAATGCAGGATGATTTGGATTCGTTTAGCCTCGCCATGGCGGATGGCGTTCGTGATAGCTTCACGGGCATTTTTGTATAGCACCACCTGTTGACTGGGATAGAGAGGGTAGGGGATGCCCTGCAATATAAGGTCGGTCTCGATCCCGGTCTCCCGGCCGGTCTCTTCCAGGAGCCGATCCAGGGAATAGTCGTCCGTGATCCGCCGGACCGGGTTCATTTGTTTTACGGCCGATCGCATCTGCTCCATGCTCTCTCCTAGCTGGTCACGGATTTGATGGAGCATATCCATACCGCGGACAGAATCTTGAGGCACGATATGGAGAGCTGCTTCCATCATCATTTTTATGCGAATCAGGCGGTGGCCGATATCGTCATGCAGCTGGCGGGAGATGCGGTTACGCTCCTCGGCCTGCGCTGCGCTCTCTACCTGATGGGCAAATTGCAGCAATTGTCTGCCTGCTTCATCCTGCTGGAAATGCAGCCTTTTCAGCTCGTCGTATAACTGAATATGATCCAATTGCTTCTGATTCATTTCATGGATGTGGTTGAACGTTACCGCCATGAACAGAAACAGAAGATTGGCTGTCGTCAATAGCAGCGCATCGTAATTGGTAATGGCCATGTTGAGCAGCAGAAGGTGACCAAACACCAGACATAGCCTACCTGGCCGCTGGAATAAGGGCAGATAGACGCATAGGGTGGAGACGGACAGGAACACCATCATGAAGCCGTATTGATGGCATAGCCACAGAGATAGTGGGATTTCCAGCAGAGCGGCTGCCTTCAGATAAGCAGGCGATGGCAAAAAGCGGCTTAGCACCGTAATCGCCAGAAACAGCAATATGTACACCATATATTCCCCGTAATCATCGAGCTGCTGCAAAAAGATGTCCGCGGCGGCTGGAAGAAGAATTAAGCCATATCGGAGATAGGTAAGTGGGGATGTCACGTGCGATCAGACCCTTTTCCATAGTGAAATCAAAACGTTCAAACGATTGGCTTCATTATATCACAAGGATGTTTTTGGTAAGGAGATGACTTTCGTCACCCTATAAGGTGACTTCTTCTACCTTAAAAATTCGGATATTCCAGATAGAATGAAATCAACAAATGGTTACGAGAGATATGAGAAATGGAGATGGTGAATATGGCGGTCTTTCTGCAGATGAAGGATGTCGTGAAAAGATATGGAAACAAGCTGTCGGTGGATCATATGAACCTGGAAGTGAACGAAGGGGAAATCTTTGGGCTTCTAGGACCGAACGGGGCCGGCAAAAGCACGTCTATCAGTATGATCTGTGGCCTTCTTCCCAAGGATCAGGGCAGCATTAAGGTGGACGGTATATCGATTGAAGAGCAGCCGCTGGAAGTGAAGCGGAGAATCGGGTTGGTGCCGCAGGATCTGGCTCTGTACGAAGAGATGTCGGCTTGGGATAATGTCGCTTTTTTTGCGAAATTGTACGGGCTGCGCGGCCACCAGTTGAAGGAACGGGTGGAAGAGGCGCTGGAGTTTGTCGGCTTGCAGGATCGGGCGAAGGAAAAGCCGTCCACCTTCTCCGGGGGGATGAAACGCAGGCTGAATATTGCATGCTCGATCACGCACCGTCCGAAGCTGATCATTATGGATGAGCCTACGGTAGGGATTGATCCGCAGTCCCGGAATCATATCCTGGAATCCGTGAAGACGTTGAACCGCATGGGCTCTACCGTAATTTATACGAGTCATTATATGGAGGAAGTTGCTGCGATCAGTGATCGGGTGGCGATTATGGATCAAGGTCATGTTATCGCCTGCGGGACGCAGCAGGAGCTTCGGGCACGCGTGGCGCATGAGGAAAAAATCATACTTACGGCTGATGGGATCACACCGGAATTGGTGGAGGAGTTGACCATTCACCCGCGCGTTCGACGCGTCACGCAGAATGATAACCAGATTGAGGTCTATGTACCGTCGGCTCAGGAGGAGCTACAGGATATTCTGTTCATCTGCAGTAAGCAGCATACGACGCTTCGCTCTCTGGAGTGCGAGGAACCGGGGCTTGAAACGCTATTTCTCAGTCTGACCGGGCGGACGCTGCGTGATTGATCATAAGGGACATGTGCAGAGGAATTCATGAAGGAGGAATACCCGAAGATGAATACGATGATTATTGCCTGGTTTGAGCTGAAGCGGATGGCTACCAGCCGATCGGTGCTGATTAACCAGTTTTTGCTTCCGCTCATCCTTATTTTTATATTGGGAAATGCACTCTCGGGCTGGTTTGGCAACGATCAGGAGTTTAAACAGCCATCGGTCAGAGTGGGATTTGTAGTGAATGCTGCGGACGGAGGTCAGCTGCCGGGGAGTGTTCAGGCTCTAACCGGCTCACCGGAGATACAGGACATTCTGGTTCAAGAGATGGCAGCCAGCCGTGAAGAGGTTGAAGGAAAGCTGCGCAGGGGCGAAGTGGATTATGCGGTGGTAATTCCCGCTTCTTTTGATGAACGAATGGGCCAGGGAGCGGACGTGAAGCTTGAATTGTTGCCCGGAAGAGACCGTAATCTCAACCTGGTAGCAGACACCATCTTCAAGACCTTTATCGCGGATGTCAATCACAAACAGGCGGAGGTTATCGTTATGGGCGGAGATAAAGTTCTTGCCGCTCAAACGGCAGCACCTGTTGAAACCTCGTCCGGACCGAACGTAACGATCGGGAAACTAAGCGAGAAAGGAGCCACGTATTCAGCAGCCCAATATTACGCAGCCTCCATGCTGATCATGTTTCTTTTGTATTCCGGTCAGATGGCAAGCAGCAGTCTGCTGGGAGAGCGGGAAAGCCGGACCCTGTATCGCCTGCAAAGCGCACCGGTCACACCCGGAACTGTATTTGCCGGTAAGATTATCGGCTGCAGTCTAATCACACTTGTACAGGCAGCAGCGATTGTGCTGGGTTCCATGTGGCTGTACGGCGTGAAATGGGGGCCTCACCCTTTGCTGCTCATCATGGTCTGCGTATTAATCACGTTATCGTCCATGACCATTGCCACGTTTATAACCCTGGTCTCCTCAACGGCGGCAGGAGCCAGGGGGCTGATGCAGGCGATCATTATCGCCATGACGTTTATCAGCGGAGGCTTCATACCGCTTCCCGTGGAATTTTTCCAGAAGATCGGCGCCTTCACTGTCAATCATTGGGCCATGCAGAGCATGCTGCGGATGATGCTGAACAGCGACGTGCAATTGATTCTCACTTGCCTCGGTATGCTAGCGGCTATTACCGCGGCCCTGTCGGCTGCAGCCATGATTACGTACAGAAAGGTGGGATACCATGCATAGCTTAACCATAGCCTGGCATATGGTAAGACGCACACTGGGGCGCAAAAGAGGCTGGATCGTCTTCCTGCTGGTTCCTTGCGTGGTTGTTACCTTGACGGTGTTTTTCTTGGGGCAAACCTCGGCTGCGAGCATTCTAGTCTCTTATGTGAATGAGGATGAGGGCCCGGCAGGTCAGTATCTGATGAACGAGCTGGAGCGCAGCGGCCAATACGTACTCAAGGAGTTCGAATCCGAGAACATGTTGAGAGAAGACCTGGTGGAGAATAAAAGCATGGTAGGTGTTTATATACCGGAGGGCTTCAGCGACGGATTGATTGAAGGACAGTGGCCGACGGTTCAGGTATATGAGGCTTCAACTTCGGAAGCTTCAGTGATGATACGAATGACGGCGGACTCTGCGGTTACGCGTCTGAGCGGCACGGCTGCTTTGATCCGGGAAACTTCGGAGCCGGCTGTTGACCGAATGTTGATGCTGCAAGAAGTGCTCAAGCAATCCGGGCTGAATCGGGTGGATACTGAGGTCACGGATTTGAATCTGTACGCCAAGCCGGGACTCTCGAACGTAACAGGCTTCACCCTGATGTTCATGATGACCCTCATCTCCAGCGTTGTGTCGATGATGATCGATGACCGCAGACAGCGAACGCTGTCTCGCATGTACACTGCACCGGTGCGTGCCTATCAGATCGCTTTAGGTAATTTTCTGGGCAGTTTGGTGGTTGGCTCGCTGCAGGTGATCATCGTGCTCATCCTCAGTCGGTATGTGCTCCGTTACGATTACGGAGTTCCGTTACTGCTGCATTTCCTTATACTGATGGCCTTCATGATGGTATCGTTAGGGCTGGCAAGTACGGTTGCTGGGTTGATCCGGAACGGGCAAAATGCAGCTATGATCAATTCCATGATCGTCACGCCGACCTGCATGCTGGGCGGGTGCTTCTGGCCGCTTGCCATCATGCCGGAATTCATGCAGAAGATCGCCAACTTCATACCGCAAAAATGGGCCATTGAGGCGGTGGAGATTGCGGCTACAGGCGGCACGTTATCCGATATCGCACTGCCATTGGCCATCCTCAGTCTGATGGCGGTCATTCTGCTGGCCGTCGGTTCCGCTGTCCTGCGGCCAAGCGAGCGCGGGGCAGGGCACAGCGCTTAACGAGTATGTTGGAAACCTCATGTCTCTCAGGAACATTGTTAGTGATCGAATCATTTTTTTAAAAAGAAAGCGCCCGGTCAGATCTGAATGCATGGATTCAGTCTACCGGGCGCTTATTTCATATAGGTGACGATGGGTTGAGCATTTTCTTCTAAGGCAAGGCATGGAGCGGGTTGAGCCGCATGGAGGCCATCTTCCTACTCCTTAAGCTGCCGTAACACCGTAATTTCAACCCTTCGGTTCTTCTGCTTGCCTTCGGCAGTCGCATTATCCGCGGCTGGCCTCGTATCGGCATAGCCTGCATACTGGAAGCCTTCCGGGTCCAGCTTGCTGTTCTCAAGGAAGAACCGCAGCACTGACATCGCCCGGGCACCGGAAAGCTCCCAGTTGTCCTTGTAGCTGGAATAGCGTCCGATCGGTACATTGTCCGTATGCCCCTCGATGCTCACGGTGGTGTTTAAATCGCCGAACAGGCTTGCCAATTTGCCCAGAACGGGAGCGGCCCCGGGTTTAAGCTCGGCCTTGCCGACATCGAACAGAAAGCGGTCGCTTAACGTAATGGCAATCCCTTGCGGCTCGTCCGCGATGAAGATATCCTCTTCGAGCTGGTTGTCTTTCACGTATTGCTGAATAAGCCCCATAAAGTTCGCCAGCTCTTCCTCCTGGGCACGGAAAGCCAGCTCCCGCTCGGTTAGCGGTTCTGAACCTGCATCTTTACCCTCTTCTTCCTCATTGGCGGCAGGCTGTGGTGGAGGATTCTTATGGTTCTCCGTATCGGCTGTACCGGTAAGGCCCGAACCCATCTCCAGGATGCTGTCTCCGCTCTGGAAGGTGGCTTGCAGGGATTGGGTGACAAGTTTGTATTTTTCCGTATCGAGCCGGCTCATGGCATACATCACAACAAAAAAGATCAGGAGCAGTGTAATCAGGTCGGCATAGGTGATCATCCAGCGGTCGCGCTGGTCGCCTTCAGCCTGCTTACGATGACGGCGCCGTCTATTCGGCTGTCTCATGCGCGATCCCCCTTGAGGACGGAATGTCCGTGGTGCCAGCGGAAGCGAAGGAGGCTAGCTTTTTACGAACCAATAGTGGGTGCTCCCCGTTTTGAACAGCCATAATTCCTTCGAGCAGCAGCTCCATATTTGCAATTTCTTCTTCGGAACGTGCTTTAATCTTGGACGCAATGGGCAAAAAGATAATATTGGCACTTGCGACGCCGTATAAAGTGGCAGTGAACGCGACCGCGATCGAAGGTCCGAGATCGGTTGGGTCTTGCAGACTGCCCAGCACGTGGATCAATCCCATGACGGTACCGATGATCCCCATGGTAGGAGCATATCCCCCGGCGGACTCGAAAATCTTGGCATACCCTTCGTGCTTCTGCTCGGCGGCATTGATATCGAGCTCCAGGATTTGGCGCACCATTTCCGGATCGCTGCCGTCGACGACCATCTGCATGCCTTCCCGCAAGAAGGGATCCTCGTGATCGGCGGAGATACGCTCCAGCGCCAGGACCCCGTCTCTTCTGGCCGTAACCGACATATCAACAATGGCGTCAATCAGCTCGTCCGTTGAACGGTTGCTGCGGCCGAAGGCCAGCTTGAGCGCAGCGGGGATGGTGCGGAGCCGGGTGGCCGGAAAACTGACGACGACGGCGGCGATGGTGCCGCCGAATACGATAAGCGCAGCCGCTCCTTGCAGCAGGCCGCTCAGATGCCCGCCTTCCCATAAAAACCCTCCGATCAACGCGACCAGACCGGCGAGAATGCCAAAAATAATTGTAATATCCATAACGCTGTATCATCTCCTTAAGGAAGTTAATTGAAGACCATGGGTTCGCTTGAAGCTAGTCCGACATGGAATATGAAGGCTGTGGGGTCATACAAGTTGAAGCACGGAACATTCGCGCTGGAACTTATTGAAATTTTCATTAAACTATTTGCATCAAAAAAACGTAAAGGGTATAATGAGACGGGAACAAATATTCTTATTCTTTACGTAGACACCACTAATTTCCCATAGTATATCATCGGGAAGTTTCGACATATCTTTTAGCATGAATTTCATTTTAGAGTATGAGGGTGATGAAGGGCAATGAGCGATTTAGTTGTCAGTACCAAATCCTTTGAGATCCAGTCTGAATTCCAGCCGCAGGGCGATCAGCCCACGGCTATTGATGCGTTGGTCGAAGGACTCCGCCAAGGGAAAAAACATCAGACGCTGCTAGGTGCAACAGGAACGGGTAAGACGTTTACGATCGCGCAGACAATCGCCAAGGTAAACCGTCCCACACTCGTCATTGCGCATAACAAGACGCTGGCTGCACAGCTGGCCAGCGAGTTTAAAGAATTCTTTCCGAATAACTCGGTGGATTATTTCGTGAGTTATTACGATTACTATCAGCCGGAAGCTTATATCCCTTCCTCCGATACGTATATCGAGAAGGATTCCAGCATTAATGAAGAGATTGATAAGCTCCGCCACTCTGCAACGAGTTCGCTGTTCGAACGGCGCGATGTCATCATTGTGGCGAGCGTATCATGCATATATGGCTTGGGTTCGCCGCATGAGTACGGAGAATTGCTGCTTTCGCTCAGGGTGGGCATGGAGAAGCCGCGCAATGAGATTTTGTCGCGGCTGGTTGATATCCAGTACCAGCGGAACGATATTAACTTCGTTCGCGGTACATTCCGCGTCCGTGGGGATGTGATCGAGATATTCCCTGCCTCGAAGGGGGAGCATGCCGTTCGCGTCGAGCTGTTCGGCGACGAGATCGAGCGGATCACGGAGATTGACGTCTTAACGGGCGAACTGGTTGGGGAACGCGAGCATATCGCCATCTTTCCGGCGTCTCACTTCGTTACCCGTGAAGAGACGATGCGGGTAGCAATCGTGAACATCGAGCGCGAATTGGAGGAACGCCTTGAACTGCTGCGCTCGGAAGGCAAACTGCTGGAAGCGCAGCGCCTGGAGCAGCGTACCCGTTACGACATCGAGATGATGAAGGAAGTCGGATTCTGCTCCGGCATCGAGAACTACTCCGGCCCCCTGACCTTCAGGGAGCCTGGTGCTACGCCATATACGCTCCTTGACTATTTCCCGGATGATATGCTGTTTGTCATTGATGAATCGCACGTTACGCTCCCGCAAATCCGCGCGATGTACAACGGTGACCGGGCACGGAAAACGGTGTTGGTTGATCACGGCTTCCGCCTGCCGTCCGCGCTGGATAACCGGCCGCTGAAGTTCGAGGAATTCGAGGAGAAAGTCAACCAGATCATCTACGTGTCGGCTACGCCGGGACCGTATGAGATGGAGCACTGCGATACGATGGTCGAACAGATCATCCGGCCGACAGGCCTGCTTGATCCGATCATTGATGTGCGCCCGACAGAAGGGCAGATCGATGACCTGATTAGCGAGATCCATGACCGGGTGGAACGTGACGAGCGTGTGCTCGTGACCACCCTCACGAAGAAGATGTCAGAGGACCTGACTGATTACCTGAAAGAAATTGGCATCAAGGTTCGTTACATGCACTCCGATATCAAGACATTGGAACGGATGCAGATTCTGCGCGATCTGCGGCTTGGTACATTCCACGTGCTGGTGGGTATTAACCTTCTACGGGAGGGTCTTGACCTGCCGGAGGTTTCCTTGGTTGCGATTCTGGATGCGGACAAGGAAGGTTTCCTCCGTTCTGACCGCGCCCTTATCCAGACGATTGGCCGGGCTGCCCGGAACTCGGAAGGTAAAGTTATCATGTATGGTGATAAGATCACAGACTCCATGGATCGGGCGATTAAGGAAACCGAACGTCGTCGCAGTATCCAGATCGCTTATAATGAGGAGCACGGCGTTACGCCGCAGACGATCCGCAAGAAGATCCGCGATGTCATCGAAGCAACGAAGGTTGCAGAGGGCAAAGCAGATTATCTGGTGGGAGAAGGACAGAAGATGTCGAAGAAAGAGCGTCAGAATCTGATCCAGCGTCTGGAATCCGAGATGAAGGAAGCGGCCAAGAATTTGCAATTCGAGCGTGCGGCAGAGCTTCGTGATGCGCTGCTGGAGCTGCAAGCCGAATAAATGTTGGAGATACGAATGACAGGGGGGACGGCCTATGCGGTCGTTCTCTTTGTGAAAATATAAGCACCACATGCATGCCATATGGAGTAGGAGATGATATCGTTTGGCCATTGAAAATATTGTGATCAAAGGCGCCCGTGCACATAATCTGAAAAATATCGACGTCACGATACCGCGTGACAAGTTCGTCGTTCTTACGGGGCTTAGCGGCTCAGGCAAATCCTCTCTCGCATTCGATACGATTTATGCCGAGGGTCAGCGCCGTTACGTGGAATCCTTGTCCGCTTATGCACGCCAGTTCCTCGGACAGATGGAGAAGCCGGATGTCGATTCCATTGAAGGCCTCTCGCCGGCGATATCGATTGACCAGAAAACCACGAGCCGCAACCCGCGCTCTACGGTAGGTACCGTCACGGAAATCTATGATTATTTGCGTCTCTTGTTCGCGCGGATCGGACACCCACACTGCCCGGAGCATGGCGTGGAGATTACCTCCCAGACGGTCGAGCAAATGGTAGACCGCATCATGCAGTATCCCGAGAAGACGAGACTGCAAATCCTCGCACCGGTCATTTCCGGGCGCAAGGGCGAGCATAAGAGCCTGTTCGCCGATATAGCGAAGCAGGGCTTCGTTCGGGTGCGCGTCGATGGAGAGCTGCGCGATCTGTCGGAAAGCATCGAGCTCGAGAAGAACAAAAAGCATACGATCGAGGTGGTTGTGGACCGGATCGTAGTTAAGGAAGATATAGAGGCACGTCTGGCCGATTCGATCGAGACGGCACTGAACCTGTCAGGCGGTCAGCTCCTGGTCGATATCATGGGTCAGGAGGAGCTGCGGTTCAGTTCCAACTTTGCTTGCCCGATCTGCGGCTTCAGCATGGAGGAGCTGACGCCGAGAATGTTCTCCTTCAATACCCCTTTCGGTGCTTGTCCCGATTGTGACGGTTTGGGCGTCGAGATGATTGTGGATCCGGAGCTGCTTATACCGGATACGAGCAAAAGCGTGGAGGAAGGTGCCTTTGCCGCATGGAGCGGGGGCACATCCACTTATTATCCGCAGTTTCTGAAATCGGTCTGCGCGCATTTCGGCATTCCGCTGGACAAGCCGGTCAGTACTTTTAGCCAAGAACAGATGAATAAACTGTTGTACGGTACGGGCAATGAGAAGGTTCACTTCCGTTATGAGAATGACTTCGGTCAGCGCAAGGAGGCGTATGTAACCTTCGAGGGCATCATTCCGAACCTGGAACGTCGCTACCGCGATACCAATTCCGAGGGTATTCGCGAATACATCGAAGGTTATATGAGCAGCAAGCCATGCGATGTTTGTAAAGGTCATCGTCTCCGGAAGGAAAGCCTGGCCGTTACGATCAATGACCGCAACATGGCCTATGTCACTAGCCTGTCGATTGGAGAGTCCCTGAAATTCTTCGATCACCTGGAGCTTAGCGAGAAAGAGAAACAGATTGCCAATCTCATTCTGAAGGAGATTCACAGCCGTTTGGGCTTCCTTGTTAATGTGGGTCTGGATTACCTGACTCTCAGTCGTTCGGCGGGAACGCTGTCCGGTGGGGAAGCTCAGCGGATCCGGTTAGCCACGCAGATCGGATCAAGCCTGATGGGCGTGCTGTACATTCTGGACGAGCCCAGCATTGGGCTGCATCAACGGGATAATGACCGCCTGATCTCAACGCTGGAGCATATGCGGGATCTGGGCAATACGCTGATTGTGGTCGAGCATGACGAGGACACCATGATGGCTGCGGACTATATCATCGATATTGGTCCTGGTGCGGGTATCCATGGCGGCCAAGTCATCGCGGAGGGAACCCCGAAGGAGATTATGAATGACCCTGACTCTCTGACGGGCCAGTACCTGAGCGGCCGTAAGTTCATTCCGGTCAACAGCAAGCGGCGCAAGACCGATGGACGCTGGCTTGAGATTAAAGGCGCGAAAGAGAACAATCTGAAGAATATTAACGTGAAAATTCCGATTGGCGTCTTTACGGCGGTAACCGGTGTGTCGGGGTCAGGCAAGTCGACACTGGTCAACGAGATCCTCTACAAGACACTTGCTCGTGACTTGAACAGAGCCAAAGTACGTCCGGGGCAATACCGCGAGATGAAAGGTTTGGAGCATATCGAGAAGGTCATTGACATCGACCAGTCTCCGATTGGCCGTACGCCTCGCTCCAACCCGGCGACCTACACAGGCGTCTTCGACGATATCCGGGATATATACTCCCAGACGAATGAAGCGAAGATACGCGGATACAAGAAGGGCCGCTTCAGCTTCAACGTGAAGGGTGGCCGCTGCGAGGCTTGCCGCGGGGACGGTATTATCAAGATTGAGATGCACTTCCTGCCGGATATCTACGTGCCTTGCGAAGTGTGTAAGGGCAAACGCTACAACCGCGAAACGCTGGAAGTCAAATATAAAGGCAAGAACATCGCTGAAGTACTGGAGATGACCGTTGAGAATGCAACGGATTTCTTCCAGAACATTCCGAAGATTCACCGGAAGATGCAGACGCTGATGGATGTCGGTCTGGGTTATATTACTTTGGGCCAGCCTGCCACCACGTTGTCCGGTGGTGAAGCCCAGCGCGTGAAGCTGGCTTCCGAGCTGTACCGCCGCAGTACAGGCAAAACGATGTATAT
The DNA here is from genome assembly GCF_018613005.1 of Paenibacillus sp. ISL-20. Lineage (NCBI taxonomy): Bacteria > Bacillati > Bacillota > Bacilli > Caryophanales > Paenibacillaceae > Paenibacillus > Paenibacillus sp. ISL-20. The sequence continues at coordinate 51,651 of NZ_JAGGRD010000032.1, read as the reverse complement.
CCTGGATGAACCGACCACCGGCCTGCATGTGGACGATATCGACCGTCTGCTCATTGTGCTTCACCGCCTGGTGGAGTCCGGGGAGTCCGTCCTTGTCATCGAGCACAATCTCGATGTCATTAAGACAGCGGACTATCTGATCGACCTGGGTCCGGAGGGCGGCAGCGGCGGTGGTACCATCATCGCTACCGGAACGCCTGAGGATTTGGTGAAGGTGCCCGAGTCTTATACAGGGAAGTACCTAAAACCCATCCTGGAACGTGATACGAAGCGAACCAAGGAATTGAACAAGGTGGAAGCGGCACGTTAATAGCTTCGAATCTGTTCCATGCTGGAAGTGAGCTGTGCAGCCCACAGCTTATTGCATTTCATATTTCAGCAGATTGAACAGGTTAGCGTCATAATGGAGTCCCCATGTATTAATGGGGCTCTTTTTTTTATTTTCATATCATCCTCCAATATCTTCGCATTCCAGGATATGGTATGATCTTGATAATTGCGACAAAATGGAGGGATTGTATGAAGAAAATCGCCTGTTCCGTTCTAATAGCTCTGGCAGCAAGTGCTTTATACATAAACTCATCCGATAACGTTCAAGCAAGTGCTGGTGTACCCGTTTCAGATATGATGGGCTTTAATGCGCAGGAAGCCATCCGGTTAACCGAAGGAGGACTCCATCCCGGTGACGGTGGTAGGGATATCCAGCCGAAAGCGGCCATCAACAGGCAGGATTTTGTCATATTAATCGTCAATGCTTTAAATCTGGGCACAGGTGAACTTCCAGGAGGGGCTACCTTCAAGGATGTACCTAACGATCACTATGCTTTCTCCGCAATCGAAGCTGCGGTTCATGCAGGGCTGGTGAAGGGGGTAGGGAACGGAAGATTTGGAGTTGGACAACCGCTGACACGTCAAGATATGGCCGTGCTGTATCAAAGAGCTCTGCAAGGGGTTACCGACAAGGAAACCACGGACGGGGAAGCCACGCAGCTGGAGTTACATGAAGGCTCCTTCAGCCATTATGCTAAGGAGCCTATCGTACTGGCCATGGAGTTAGGTCTCTTTAAGGAATCCACAGCCGATGCTTTGAATCCCAAGGGTATCGTTACTCAGGAAGAAGCGGCTTCGGTTACAGCGAAGTGGTTGAAAGCTGTGGAGCAAATCAACTTGGATAGAGCCGAGGGTGAGGTAGAAACACCACCAGAAAGTCCGCACCCGGTAATCCATGGTGTCGTAACCTCATCATCGGGATCATCATCCACAACTCCTGCCGTTATCGGATCAGTACAGCCCCATGGGGGGACAGAGTCCCTAGCATCTCAGTCGGGTTCGCCGACAACGATACCAACTGCTCCGATGGATCTGAAGTTCCAATATGTGAAGGGTCAGGTTCAATTAACTTGGACGAAGCAGCCAGGTGAAACCTACAATATCTATTACAGCGAGAAGTCCGGAACGGGTTATACATTATTTGCTGACGGAGCGAATGTGAAGTCAGGCGCCTACGTAACATCCGATGTGCGTTTTCAGGAGACCGTCTACTATGTGATCGAGGCTGTGAACAGCTTCGGCAAGAGTGGCTATTCTAACGAAGTTTCGAGCCGCCCGAATAAAATATCCGGTCTTCAGGCCATCCTAAATGAGGAAGATGAATCCATCGGTTTAATCTGGACAGATACGCAGGAAGGCATAAACTATCATGTATATTACATAGGACCTGACGGAGTATTGTATCGTTTGAATGATGAACCTGTAGTGAGCCGTTCCTATCTTATTCCGAACCGCAATATGTTGGCAGGTCCGTCCGGCCGGTATACGATCCATGTGGTTGCTGTGAACAAATTGAATGTAAGCAGTGAACCGTCCAGTGAGGTTGCGCTGGATGTCAAGAAGTATCCTGAGGATCGGATAACGATCACAGATCCCTCTGTGGCATTGCCAAGTGAAGACTTAGAGGAGGAACCGGCAAAAGAGCAGAAACCGATTCCTGAGGAGTATGAGGAACAGGAGTGAACGTTTCTCGAATCCTGCTCGGAGTCACTTGGAATTACGAAGCAGCCTATGCCTGACTCCATAACGCAACTTGATCTAGCTTCTGCCGTGATGAAAGTCATGCTAATATCTGAAAATTTGGTTAAAAACGAGAAATTTTTATGACTTTTTTTCATTTTTAGGGGCGGAGGGCTTGCATCTGGACGGGCACATGGATAACATAGAAGAAGATATGTAAATTTGCCCGAGAAGAAACCCACGAGGAGGTACGTTTCATGATCCTTGCAGCAGCATCGGATGCGAGCGCGACATTTAAGACATTTGATATTTTCATGATCCTGTTTACGATTCTGATCTTTGTTGGTGTGGTTCGCTTGTTGATGGCCCGCCAAAAAAATAAATTCGCAATCGCTTTCGGTCTCGTCAGCTTATTTGTGTTCTTGTACTCTGACTATGCCATGATTACAGGATGGTTTAACAATTAGGTTGGCCTAGGTACCTTATTTTAAAGCGGCTTCATTTGACGAATGTAATGAAATACATACAAACAAGACGCCCGTCTGCTGTTCGCAGTGTGAAGGCGTCTTTTTGTTTCTTCGGGAAAAAGTTACAAGGTCCGCAGGAAAAACGTAAAAGAAATAGGTCTAGAAGCAATGGCTGCAAATGGAAAAACATGATAAATTGAGGAGTACAGGTTGGGTAGAGGATGGAACCGGGGGAGGAACAAACGAATTGAAGAATTTACAATGGCAAAAACGGTCGGCGGTTGCACTGTTAGGGGCCATCATTCTGACAGGAAGCAGCGATGCGGTTGTGCATACAGACATAGCGGCTGCAGCAAGCGCTAAGTCCAAGAATACATATGAACAAAGTGCGGTGCCTCAGGTTATCAGCCGGATGTCGCCATCGGTTGTTGGCATTATCGGAAAGGCACCACAAGGAAGCAGCGAAGTGGATGACAGATACAACCTGGCGCACGGTACGGGGGTGATCTGGAAGTCAGACGGCTGGATCGTCACCAACGCTCATGTGGTGGACGGGCTTACCGGAATCACGGTCGTGACGTCAGACGGAAAATCCTATAAAGCTAAGGGTGTATACAGCGATCCTATGAGTGATATTGCATTGGTCAAAATTAACGCCAAGTCTCTGAAGCCGGCCAAATTTGCCGCATCCGCGCAAAATGCGCTGGTTGGAGAAACGGTGGTTGCCATAGGTACGCCAATCTCCTTCTCGTTACGAAACTCGGCATCTGTGGGTGTGGTAAGCGGCTTAAACCGGAGCGTAGACGGCTCTTATCGCCTGATTCAAACCGATACCGCCATTAACCCGGGCAACAGCGGAGGGCCGCTCGTCAATCTGAAAGGCGAGGTCATTGGCATCAACAGCAAGAAGTTTGCCGCTATTGGCATTGAAAATATGGGCTTTTCCATTCCTGCGGAAACGGTCCATTATATTGTGGATCATTTATTGGAATACGGTGAGGTTCGAAGAGCCGGTCTCGGGTTGGAACTGGAAGAAAGCTGGTCCGCCATCGTGGGTCTGCCTTCAGACGACCCATTGACCGTTACGAAGGTGCTGTCCGAGCAAGCCCGGAAAGTTGGAATCCAAGAGGATGATGTGTTATACGCCATTAACGGAAAGCGCATCTATTCCGTCGTTGACATCAACGAGCGGTTAAAGCCCTTCATCCCAGGCCAGCAGGTTCAGCTATTGATGCAGCGGGATGGAGATATTGTAAATGTAAAACTGACGCTCAGCCAGGATGGTAATCGAGCTGCTTCGTCAAGCGTTGAGGAGGCTGAGTCATGGTGAAGAGAGAAAGAACGGAGTCAAGCCGACGTTTGCGGCAGATGACAGCCGGAACCTTATCGGCTTTGATGCTATTCACGTCGTTGTCACTTCCCGTATGGGGTGATGACGTTGTGCCGGAGAAGCGTATACTGACCGTGCAAAGCGGAAGCAGCACAGCTTCGGTCAATGGCACCTCTTATACGATTGCCAAGCCACAGCAGAAGCAGGGCGTATTGATGGTGCCGCTGGGCGTGTTTAAGAAAGCTTTTGGCAGCGAGATCAAGCTGGAGAGCGAGAACCGGGTACGACTGCTGCAAGGACCGCATACGATTGTGCTCGTTATTGACAACAAGACCGCATGGATTGACGGGAAAAAGGTACAGCTGCCGGTAGAACCCACGATGGTGTCCGGAACGCTGATGGTACCGCTGCGTCCGGTTGCCGCGGGGATTGGCGCCAAGGTAAGCTCCTCCCAAGGCAAGCTGTCCATCAGCCTTATGGTCACGGATAAGGAAGAGAAGCATGACGAGGGCGAAATCAACAATACGACCGGGAAGACCCGAATCGGAAATAGCTATTATAAATGGAGTATGAATTACCCTTCCTGGATGATCGTTGGGAGAGGAACGGATGACGAGAGCGGTGCTGCTTTTAACGATGCTACGGGCCGCTATTATCTTGAGGTTCATGCCTCCTCCCAGAAAGTAAAGCTGAGTCCTGACGATTTATTAGAACGGCTCCTGAAAGAACTGAGCGATTCTGGAGATGTTGTGCTTCACCAAGAGACGGTCGCAAGCGGAGCTCTACCGTATGGCAGAGTTATTTCCCGCGATATCGACGGCGTCTTATGGGAAGGTCGGCAGTACTATGCCAATGATCGCGTCTATGAGCTGTATTTTGCCGATGCAGAAGCGGTTCACTATAAGGATATGGACAAGCACGCGAACTTGCTGGGTTCATTTAGAACGACCTATCAGGCGGGAGACAAAACATTAAAAGACGTCTCTTCCATCGTAGGTGGGCTCCGCGAAGCAGGAAATGAAGAATACGGCATATGGTTTGGCATTCCTGCAGGTTGGGAAATTAACAACAAGGATATGTTATACGGCAGCGAAGGACAAGGTTACCTGTCCGTCTCGGTGACATCCGCTGGGGCAGGGGTTGATGGCACGCTCACAGCTTGGGGGCAGCGGCTTAAAGACTGGCTGTCGGAATCCTTCGTCCAAGATTCATACGAATACGTCGGACTTACGCCTGTGGAGATCTCGGGCGTCAAAGGGCAGATTCAAGAGGTGCGGTACAACTTCGGAGATAAATGGGTGACGGAATATGAAGTGATGATCCAGAAGAACGGCTACCGTTATTATCTGGAGTATGCTGTACCGGATGGCCAGGAACGGACGGCTTCCAACTGGAAGAAGGTGCTGGAATCGATCGAGATTGATTATGAGGTGGTACCGGAGAACTTCGGCCGCATTGGCGATGAAGGCTATCTGACCGATAAAACCAAGATGAGAAGCAAGAACTCTGAAACGTACTGCTACCATATCGATATTCCAAAATATTGGGAACCGCTGAATGATCAGTTCGAGCAGGGAACGGTGGAATATGGTTTTGCAGGAGGCGGGTTCGAAATTAATGCTCAGAAGGATACATCCGCAGACTTCATCGTCAGCAACCTGAAGCGTTATTATAATGAAGCCAGCACGGCTTCTGGGACGACGGTGAAATTGCTTGGTGTGGATAAGATCACGTTTGCTGGTGTGCCTGCCGTGTCGTTCAAGGTGCATCAGGTGAAGAACGGCGTTGGCTTTACGACTCAGGAGATCGTCTTTGAGAACGGAGATATCGTGTACGCGATTACGACGACGTTGAATGATGCCAATGCAACGGAAATGCAGCAAGCCGCGCTTACGCGTGCGTTGTCCTCGTTTGAGCTGGTGAAGTAATCCGAAGGATGGAATTATAAACGTATATCACACACTTTAGTGGGAGTCATATTTTTGATAATGCTGATAGCTGTCCTGCTGCATCCATAGGGGTGCGGGCAGGCAGCTATTTAGTTTTATAAGGAGGATGGTTCGATCCTCACCCGAAATTATAGAACGTATGTACGCTCATGGGATCTGATATGTTAAAATTAAATCGTGAGAGCAATGGATATGTAATTAAACCGGCTTGCAGAAGAGGGAATAAGCGGATGAAAAAAACGATAGGCATGTTCGCCCATGTAGATGCAGGCAAAACTACGTTGGCGGAGCAGTTGTTATATATGACCGATACGATTCAGGAACGCGGTCGCGTGGATCATCAGAGTGCTTTTCTTGATCGACATGACATTGAAAAAGAACGGGGTATCACCGTATTTGCCGATCAGGCCACCATGCATTTTAACGGTTCCACTTATTACTTAATCGATACGCCGGGTCACGTCGATTTCTCGCCGGAGATGGAGCGGGCCATTCAGGTCATGGACGCTGCCGTCGTCGTCATAAGTGCCGTGGAAGGTGTCGAAGGGCATACGGAGACGGTATGGCAGTTATTGCGTAAGCATGGCGTCCCTACGTTCTTGTTTATTAATAAAAGCGACCGGGAAGGCGCGGATGTGGCGCGTGTGTTTGCAGAGATTCGGAGTGAGCTTACCGAAGACGTCTGTATGATCACGGAGGAGGATGTGCTGCACGAAGGCAAGATGCAGTCCTCGCTCATTGAGGCTATCGCGGAGCGGGACGAGAAGCTTCTGGAGCTCTATATGGTACAAGGATATGAGGTTTCTCAGTGGCTGGATACGATGAGCGCGATAATAAGGAAAGGGCAGCTATTCCCCTGCTTTAGCGGATCAGCTCTGCAAAACGTGGGCGTGTCCCATTTTTTGCATCAGCTGGATCTGCTGACGGTTACGGACTATGATCCCGGAGCTGATTTTGCCGGAAGGGTATATAAGATTCGTCATGACGAACAGGGCGCAAGACTGACTTATATCAAAGCCACGGGCGGAACGCTGCGGGTGCGCGATGAGATCGCTTATTTCTCCGGAACGGAGACGGTCACGGAGAAGGTGACGCATATCCGATTGATCAATGGGGGACGCGTGACGAATGTCGATCAGGTGCATGCGGGTGATCTGTTTGTCGTTACGGGTATTTCTTCAGTTGCGGCGGGCGACGGGCTTGGGGCTCTGAGTGGCCGGACGGTATATGAGCTTATACCGACACTGAAGTCGAAGGTGCAATTCGAATCCTCGATTCATCCCAAGGATATGCTGCGCGAGTTCCGTCTGCTGGATGCGGAGGATCCTTCTCTGTCTGTGCAGTGGGATGAGTTCGCTCAGGCGATCCATATCCATGTGATGGGTATCATTCAGCTTGAAGTGCTGGAAAGAATCGTATTCGAGCGCTTCGGTTACCGGATCACCTTCGGTGAACCGGAGATTTTATATAAAGAGACCATAACGGAGGACGTTGTGGGCTGTGGTCATTTTGAACCGTTGAGGCATTATGCGGAGGTGCACCTCCGGCTGGAGCCGGGAGAGCGGAATAGCGGCATCGTGTTCGCCAATGCTTGCCATCCCGATGTGCTTCCGGTCAATTATCAGCATCTGGTTGCCCAGCATGTCGGCGAGAGAGATCATCACGGGTTGCTTACAGGCTCTCCCATCACGGACATCAAGATTACCCTGCTAAAAGGACGGGCGCACAACAAGCATACGCATGGCGGGGATTTTAGGGAAGCCACCTACCGTGCATTACGCCAAGGGCTGGAGAAGACAGTCAATATGCTCCTGGAGCCTTACTATCATTTCAAGGTGAAGGTGGATGCCGAGTATATCGGACGGTTAATGTCGGATCTGACCCAGGCGAAGGCAAGCTTCGAGCCGCCGGAAACGGCGGGAAACAAGGTGACGGTCACGGGATCGGCTCCTGTATCGACCATGATGAATTACAGCATGGAATTAGCCGCCTACACTAAGGGAAGAGGTACGATATCCCTGGTTTACGGGGGATATGGCCGTTGTCATAACGAGGCTGAGGTCATTGAACGTAAAGGATACGATAAAAATGCGGACCCGGAATACAGCTCCTCTTCGATATTTTGTGCGAAGGGAAGCGGTTATGCGGTGCCATGGGATGAAGCGGACCGTCATATGCATATCTAATGCTTGATGTTGCGGAAGCGATAGGTGGTTAGGCAAGATGTTTCGCGGTCGTGAGGGAGTCGTTGGATTTAACATCGTTGACAAGTGAATGGTGCAGCAATGAATTGAATGATGTGTAGCGAGGCAGTATGCTGTGAAGTCAATCATGCGTAACGAAGTGGTTATCAGCAGGATTAAATATCAATGACATTAATTATGTAATGAAGTATGTAGGTAATTGAGCGAATATGAGTTAACGATGTTGAACTAAACAAGCCCCCCGATGATCCAGTTTATATCCGTAATGAGTTACGCACGCGCGTTATGAAATCATCACGCGTGCGCACAGCTTAAAGCCATTATGACGAGAGGGATCCCTTTTCTACAGGATGCAGGCGCGATGGCCGCATTGTCCAATAGGTGATGGCGGTGGTAATGAGCATTAACACACCAGTCATCAAGAATACCGAATGGATGTTAAAGATGCCGCTGATCATGCCGCCCGCGAGCGGCCCGGCCATCCCGCCAATTTGGTTGGCGGTTTGATTGAGGCTAAACGCACGTCCGCGGAATTCACTTGGCGTATGTTTGACAACAAGTCCGTTGAGAGCAGGGAATACGGCACAGAAGAACGCGCCGTAAGCAAAGCGGATGGCCGAGAATGCCCAAATGTTGCTGAACAGGATCTGGGCGAGCGATCCGATTCCGCCGGCGAGCAGACCGATCAGCAGCACCTTTTGAAACCCGATTTTATCAGCCAGGCGTCCCCAGCGGGCCGCAAACAGGATGCTGGCGATCCCAACGATGGAGAACACAAACCCGGCAATCATCGAGGTATGCGAGGAAGAACCGCCGATTTGAGCGATATACAGCGGCAGTACGGGCTCAATTGTCATGACGGAGAACTGTGTCAGCACCGTAAGCATAAGCACGGTCATCAGCGCTTTGTTATGTCCAGCGACCTTAAACGTGTTCATGACGGAGACGCGCTCTTTGCTGGGTACGAATTTTTCCTCTTTGACCCAGAATATGACGAGCAGCGTGGCTGCGAAGCACAGCATCCCTGCTAATCCGAATGCCATTCGGTTGCTGAACAGGGAGGCCAGGGTGCCTCCGATCATCGGGCCCATGATGCCGCCGGTTGCGGTTGCGGTGGACATCATAGAGAGGGCGTAGCCGACTTTTTTCTCGGGTGTGTTGGTGCCTACAATAGCGATTGCACCCGGGATAAAGCCGGAGAGAAGGCCTTGCAGCAGGCGGAGAACCAACACCTGATACTCATTCGTGACGAATGCCATCAGAATATAGATGACAAAGAGCACCAACCCCGCCCGGATAATCATCGGTTTGCGTCCATATTTATCGCCGACGGCACCCCAGAAGGGAGAGGACAAGGCACCCGCAAAAAAAGCGGAACTGAAAAGCAGTCCCGACCACATTTCCGTATGCTTGGTAACGCCGAGCTCAATCAGAAAAAGCGGGAGAAATGGTATGACCATCGAGAAGCTTGATGAAACGATAAATGAGCCGAACCATAATATCCATAAATTCTTTTTCCAGCTTTCCATGTCCTCTTCATCTCCTGATATGCGATTTGTTGTAATCCTTCGAGCTTCGCCTCCTGTCTTTTAAATGGGGTAATGATGTATGTATTACATTTTTCAAGAAATAACAAATGGATAAACTTCGAGGCTTACTGCGCTTATCTTGCAAGAAAAACTTCCTCTAAATGCGGTCTGTCATCTGTGAAAGTATGTCGATAGAGGTTTTTCTTTCGAGATAAGAGAGTTGTTAATGGACTAATCCATCTATGTATCGTATGGCACCCCCACAGGGGAGGCCAGATTCGGATAAAGCAAAACGCCCCCCATTTGGCAAACTGGAATCAACCAGACTACCGCACTAAAGCGAAAGGCGTGCAACTTCATCCTACACCACATGTTTTGGATTGGGAAGAGGCTGGGAATGGGGTTAGAGCGGTTGGCGGCTCTTTTGGAGATGGGTTGGAACCGCCAGGTTATCGCATGAATAAAGGGCTTTCAGGATTCCATTATACAAGGATAAAATATCATAAAAATTATTTTTTGGGGGAGATCTGTTATGAGAGAGACGCTGAAGGATCTATATTCAAATACGTTGTTCCAGCAAGTGACCGACCGGTTGAAGGAGGCATATCCGGCATTCGATGCGAACCGGTTCATGGAGCTGATTCATGATGAAGCCTGGGGACAGGAGGAGTTCAAGCAGCGCATCCGGCATATTACGCTGGCCTTAACGGATACGCTGCCTGCTTCTTATCCGGAAGCCATTGGGATCTTGAAGCAGGTAGCCCCGCACTTTAGAGGCGTGGAATATGTGTTCTTTCCGGATTACGTAGAGGTTAATGGGATGGAGGATCTGGAGACATCGATGGAGGCTTTGGCGGTATTCACGCATTCTTCTACGGCGGAGTTTGCCGTTCGGCCTTTTATCATCCAGGATCAGGAACAGATGCTGGCACGGATGATGACATGGGCACAGTCCGATGACGAGCATCTGCGCCGATTGGCGAGTGAAGGCTGCAGACCACGCTTGCCTTGGGCGCCGCAGCTGCCGGCCCTGATTAAGGATCCGCGTCCGGCTCTGCCGATCCTGGAGCAGTTGAAAGAGGATCCTTCCTTATACGTTAGAAAAAGCGTTGCCAATCACCTGAATGATATCTCTAAGGATCATCCGGACCTTGTGCTTGAGATTGCCGCCAAATGGTATGGCAAACATCCGTTAACGGATTGGATCGTGCGGCATGCGCTGCGTTCGCTGCTGCGGAAGGGGGATATCCGGGCACTGGCCATTTTCGGGTATGAGGAGCTTGAAGAACTGGAGGGACTTGAGGTGCGCGAGCTGCGCATTAAACGTTCCGTGATTGCGATGGGGGACGATCTGGAGTTCGCCTTTCAAGTGGTCAACGAAACCGGCAATCCGATGACGCTCCGCATCGATTACGAGATCGATTATATGAAGGCAAACGGCAAGCTTGCGCCGAAACGTTATAAATGCTCAGACAAGATCTATGCGCCAGGAAGCTGGAAGGTGGAGAAGAAGCAGTCTTTTAAACCAATCTCCACCCGCCGTTTCTACTCCGGCGATCATCGTCTTCACATTGTCGTGAATGGCAAGCGTTTAGCGAGCATGGATTTTGTGCTGGAGGGTGCGGAATAAGAGTAGGGCATGTGGTCAGGACGTGCATTGGCAAACCTAGGGTGCAGGACGTGCACTAGCAAACCTGTGGTGAAGGATTCCTGGACCGCTTGACGGTTCGAAGCGATTCCGTTCCCAAGGATTGTACATCGTGCGCACTGCTCCCAATGCGTACGGTGCGTGGTCCGGGGCATGCTTGGATGGCTGTCATCCGCTGAGATGTTAAGGAGGCTCTGACTAAAGGATTCGGAGATCGAAATGCAAATCCCTGGTAAAGGAAAGGGGAGGTAATCTCTTTAGACAAATAAAAGAGATAAGAACACAGCCCGCACGGATTATCATCCGCCAGTAGCAGCCGCTGCGGATGATGTGAGGCAAGCCTTCGAGTCGGAAGGCTTGTTTTTTGGTTTTTAAGATATAGAGTGCCATTGGGCGGATTATGGCAGCTCTATCAAAAGTGTGGAAATCAAGTTAGCAGGTAGAAGAGAAGCTGGACTTTTGGTAAACTAGATAAGTTGAAAAGCTTTAAAATGGTTTACAATCACATGATATAGATGTCGGATGCCCTTTCTATGAAAATAGAGTATGGCTTGCAGGTTTCAATGAAAGAATAGTAGTACACAGCACGCCGGCTTGAACCGGTCTGGGAGGATATAGATGGACACGAAAGCACTACGAAGAGAAGACGTGGAGTTGCTGGCACCGGCAGGGGATTGGGATTGCATGCGGGCCGCGGTGGCGAACGGGGCGGACGCGATCTTTTTTGGGGTCGAAAAATTTAATGCGCGCGCACGAGCGAACAATTTCCGAATGGACGAGCTGTCCGAAATTATGGCCTTTTTGCACAGTTATGGGGTTAAGGGGTTCCTGACCTTCAATATTCTGGTGTTCGAGAACGAGCTGGAGGATGCCAAGGAGTTGATCGATGCATGCGTGGATGCCGGCGTGGACGCGGTGATTGTGCAGGATTTGGGTCTGGTGAAAATGATTCGCGAGATTTCTCCGGATTTCCCGATCCATGGCTCTACGCAGATGACGATTACGTCGCCGGAAGCCGTCGAGTTCACGAAGCCGTTTAATATGGAACGAGTCGTACTGGGACGCGAGAACAATTTGAAGCAAATCCAGAAGATCGGAGAGCAGGCGAAGCTCCCGATGGAAGTATTCGTGCATGGTGCGTTGTGCGTGTCATACTCAGGCCAATGCCTGACTTCCGAAATGTGGGGCGGCCGTTCTGCCAACCGCGGAGAGTGCGCGCAGGCCTGCCGTCTGCCGTACGATCTGATTGTGGATGGCGAGCAGAAGCCGATGGGCGACGTCGCCTACCTGCTATCTCCGAAGGATCTGGCGGCGATCGATCTGATGCCGGAGCTGATTGAAGCGGGCGTGACCTCGTTCAAGATTGAGGGCCGGTTGAAGAGTCCGGAATACGTGGCTAACGTTGTGAGTAAGTACCGGAAGGCGATTGACCGGTATTTTGACGGAGAAGATGCGAGACCGAGCAAGGAAGAGGTGCGTGAGCTGCAGCAGAGCTTCTCCCGCGGCTTCACCCATGGCTTCCTGGATGGAACGAATAATAAAAAGCTGGTCGAGGGTACCTTCCCGAAAAGCCGCGGCGTATATCTCGGCCGGGTAGAGCAGATTCTGCGTGACGGTGTTGTCTGCAAGCTGGATGCACCGCTGAAGCGTGGGGACGGCATCGTATTCGATGCAGGCGACCCTACGAAAAAAGAAGAAGGCGGACGTGTTTACGACGTGCGCCGCAAAGGCGTCAAGCTGGAGGGTGAAGCGCAGGAAGGCTGGATCGTCGATATCGTTCCCGGCCGGAGCGATGTGGACCTGCGCAAGCTGCATGTCGGCGACCGGATCTGGAAAACCAACGATCCGGCGCTGGATAAGCGCTTCCGTCAGACGTACGAGACGGAGAAGCCGTACCGGGTATTCCCGGTACATGTGCGTGTCAGCGGCCGTCCCGGACAGCCGCTGTCGACCTGGTGGACCGATGTGCAGAAGGGCACGACGGTCCAGGTGAATTCGGAGCTGGAACTGGAGATCGCTCAGAAGCGGCCGCTCAGCCAGGATATCCTGGAGGAGCAGCTTGGCCGCCTGGGTGGAACGGTGTTCCAGCTCGAGGCACTTGACGTCGACCTGTACGGCGACGTCATCGTGCCGATTCGCGAGCTCAACAGCATCCGCCGCCGTGCGGTGGAGCTGCTCGCTGGCGAGCGGCCGAAGCCGCCCGTGTACGTGAAACGGGCGGTGTCGGTGTATGGCGATGCGGCTGTGCCCGCATCGCCCGTGGCTCGCGGTGAGGCGAAGCTCACCGCGCTGTGCCGCAGCCTCCCGCAGGTTGAGGCTGCGCTTGCGGCCGGCGTCGAGATGATCTACGCCGACTTCGAGTTCATCAAGCAGTTCCCGGCAGCGGTGGAAGCCGTGCGTGTAGCTGGCAAACAGATTGCGCTGGCGACGCCGCGCATTCATATGCCGGGCGAGAACGGCTACCACAACAACATCCTGCGCCTTCAGCCGGACGCCGTGCTGGTGCGCAACACCGGTGCGCTGTATTTCTACCTGCGCCACCGGATGGAGAACCCGGGGGCGAAGCATCCCCGGCTGATCGGCGACTTCTCCCTGAACATTGCCAACCACAAGGCGGTTGACCTGTTCGTCGAAGCCGGATGTGACGCTGTCACGCCTTCCTATGACCTGAACATCCAGCAGATGGTGGATCTTCTCGGCAAGGCCGACACGTCCAAGATGGAGATCGTCATTCATCAGCATCTGCCGATGTTCCATACGGAGCACTGCGTATACTGTACGTTCCTCAGCGAAGGAACGGACTTCACGAACTGCGGTCGTCCGTGCGAAGAGAGCCGCGTGTCCCTGCAGGACCGGATCGGCATGTCCCATCCGGTTCGGGTCGACGAAGGCTGCCGTAACACGGTGTACAATGCCATCGAGCAATCGGGCGCCGAGTATCTGGCCAACTTCATGGAGCTGGGCGTTTCCAGCTATCGCGTGGAGTTTCTCGAGGAAACGCCGGAACAAGTCCACGAGGTCATCGATCTCTACAACCGCGCCCTGAGCGGCGAGATCAGCGGCACGCAGGTGTGGAAGAAGCTGAAGGCCACCAACCAGCTTGGCGTCACGCGGGGGCAGTTGGTGAAGTAAAAATGCATGCGTATTGCGTATATACCGAGCGATATAAAGCTTATTAATATGGAGTGATGCCAGATTAGGCATCACTCTTTTTCGCTTCGGAACGCTTCGTTTCAGCGCGTTCATGGCGGTGCTTGGATCGATAATTGAATAGAAACCCGACGTTCGGCTCGACGATCCACCCGAAACCGCGCTTGATCCAGGACGAGGATAGCAGCCAGGTTAAGACAGCGCCAAACAGGATTAGCAGCAGTTTGCCTCCCGCGGACCGGAACGCTTCGAACCATTCAAGATGCTGCATCGTTTTGACGATAAACCCGTGAAGCAAAAAGACGTACATGGTATTGACCCCCGGTCGGTGAAGGGCGTCTTTGACTCTGGGATGAGGGAGAGGACACACAGTCCCATGATGACGGTGAAGGCATAGGTGATGATTCTGTAGAAGCCGGCATACCAGGACTCCAGGCCGAACTCCTGGTAAGGCAGCGCCCCGTAGAACCAGTTGGTGTGCAGGATCAGCAACAGCGTGTACAACAAGGCAAACCCTGCGGCAAGCAGGACTAGCGATAGCAGCTGAAATTGACGGGTCTTGATGACATCCAGCCATTCTCTTTTAAAATAATATCCTACAAGAAAAAAGGGCAGAAAATACAGCGTGCGCGAGATGCTCGCGTAATAATCGACATCGATCGAGTACCCGAGCATGACCGACATCACGACACAAACGACGAGCGGGTATTTGAGCATCAACAGATATGGCAGAAGCATTTTCCATAGCATCATGCTGAACAGGAACCATAAAATCTAGTTAGGGTAGAAGTACGTGAAACCGAGCCGATCCAAGCTTTGCATGTAATAGTCCCAAGACCACCAACAGGATCAGTATGAATTTGAGGTTATCGAAGTAGACGTCTCTCTCTTTCATCTTTAACCAGCTCCTTTGGCTTTTTAGTCCATCGAAGTTTCGTACTAGTATATCGGAGAGGTCTTGGACATTACCATGGTTAAACCTGGAAGGGGTTATCTCCGGTTATCAGCCCCTCCTTGCGAGAGCCGCACCAACAACCGATATAAGACCAAAGTCATTTTCAGCTCCTTAGCATTCGACTCGAGATGGGGGAGAAACTTTAGCATGACGCAAGCGGATGCTGTCCGGCGGATGGTTGATCACGATGGAGGACGTGACCGATACCGATTTCAGCCTCTTGATGGCGCTTGCTTCGCAAACGTTTGGCATATACTGTCCCAATAACCAATTTACCGACTGTTATAACGTCAAATTTGGCGAAGGGAAGGGCGACACGTTCAAAGTCATGGAGAATTGGGTGGCTTATGATCCCAAGTAAGCTATCTCCACGAAAAGCTTCATGGCCGGAGGCGCTAAGATCAAATGAAAAAGCAGTTATAAAAACAATACCTACCCATTGACCTATTTAGGTGTCTGATGCGGATCGTGCCGTCTTTGGGAATGTGCAAGTTGTGCTTAATCATGACCGGAGCTTGAGCATTCGCATGCAGACCAACCACGAATACGGAGAGACGTTTTCGGCCTTTACTCTGAAGATGCCTGACTTTGACAAAAATCGATTTTAATGTCGAATGACCATTCGGAACATGCTACAATAGCATTATTCGGGAAAATACGGAAATGGAGACGATAGTTAGAAATGAACATTCGTAAAGCGATTATACCGGCAGCGGGACTCGGCACTCGCTTCCTACCGGCTACCAAAGCGATGCCGAAAGAGATGCTTCCCATAGTGGACAAGCCGACCATCCAGTACATCATCGAGGAAGCAGTAGCTTCCGGCATTGAGGATATTATCATCGTAACCGGGAAGGGTAAACGTGCGATCGAGGACCACTTCGACTCCTCTTTTGAGCTTGAGCATAATCTGGCGGAGAAGGGCAAGTGGGGGCTTCTCGAAGAGGTTAGGAAGCCATCGGACATGGCTGATATCCATTATATCCGGCAGAAGGAGCCCAAGGGGCTCGGACATGCGATCTGGTGTGCGCGCAAGTTCATCGGGGACGAACCGTTTGCAGTGTTGCTTGGTGACGACATTGTAGAGTCGGAGGTCCCTTGCCTGAAACAGATGATGAAGGTCTACGACACCTATCAGTCAGCCGTTGTAGGCGTGCAGCCTGTAGCTTGGAATGAAGTTGATCGGTACGGCATTGTGGACGGCCTAAGAAAATCGGAAAGAATCTATGAAACGTCCAGGCTCGTTGAAAAACCTTCTAGAGATGAAGCACCTTCCAATTTGGCCATTATGGGGCGTTATATTTTACCCTCGGTTATTTTTGATTTATTGGAGGATCAAGAAGCTGGCAAGAATGGCGAGATTCAGCTGACCGATGCTCTGTCTGTACTAGCCCGCCGGAGTCCGATATTAGCCTACAATTTTGAGGGCATACGCCATGATGTCGGTGAGAAGATGGGCTTTATTCAGACCAGTATTCACTATGCACTGCAGCGAGAGGAATTACGAGAGGATTTATTAGCTTATATGAGTAAAGTAATGGAGAAAGTGAGATAGTCATTTAGGCAAAAATATAGCGGGTGTGTTCCGGTAGAGGTTGAGCTACCGAACGCACCCGCTATTTTATTTAGAATTGAAGATCTGACAGTTGCTTGACGTTTTGTTCCGCATTCGGATCAACTTGCTTTAACTTCTCAAGCAGCACTTCATCGTTCTGGTCTAGCTTATTTAGCGCGGCAAGGTACCATCTGACGATCTCTTGCGCAGATGGCTGAGACAGGTCATCCTGGATGCCTATCTTGAGCGCATTTGCCGCCTGTTCCGGTTGATTCATCATGAAGTGCATTTTGCCTGCATGCAAGATCATTTCTGGCGTGTTCTCAAAAGGATTACCTTGTAGTTGCCCTTCTGGTAATGTGGTTAGATGCTGAATGCCGGCTTGGACATCAGTGAACACCTCAGTTGCTTGCTTGAAGTATTTGTCTTTCGTGTCGGTGTCTCCAGCTCCTAGAGCTTTTGTTCCCAGATCGTATCCTTTATTGATAATTTGCTCATACCATGTAATATCCCATTTGAACTTATGAGCATTCTCAATGAGAACTTCAAACGCTTGTTCGGGTTCCTGCTTCATTTCATAACCTTCAACTAAACGCTTAAGCATAGACTTATTATATGGTTCGTCTTTCAATGCGGTATTAAGCAGATCAACAGATGCATTATAGAAACCCTCATCTTGATTTTGCGTGTATATGGTTTGATAAAGTGATGCCAATAACAGTATAGAGTCAGGATGGCTAGGGCGTATGCTTAAGTCTTTGTCAAGAGGAGCTTTGATCTCTTCAAACGATGTGCTCACCTGAACGATTCGTCGCGCATCCGTGCCCGCCTCAGCGGCTTGAACATAGCGGATAGAAGTAACCAGTACAATAATAGCGCACAGACCGACAACGGCACTGTATATGCCTCTAGCGGTCGAATCTTGTAGACTCCATTTTTTAACCGGTTTACTATCCATGACAGCCGCCATTCCGCCAAGTCCCAGAAATACTAGAATTCCCATGAACACGTAACTCATGTTAAAGTCCAAAATACTATGAATCAAAATCGAAAGGACGATAATGAGATAAAGGAAGTGACTATTGCGTTCTTCTTCATTGCCTTTGATATAACCGCGAATATACTTATAGAAAATAAACAGGATAAACGACATGAAGACTACAAATCCGAAAATGCCAACCTCGATCAAGTACTGTAAAAAGAAGTTATGTGCTTGACGGCTTGTATAAGGGTTGTTCTGATACTGCTCATATAGTGAAGCCCAAGCGCCGCCGCCGGCTCCGATGAGAGGGTAGTCTGCTAGCACCTTCAGGGCATCCTTATAGAATGTAAAGCGTTCCAGAACACTATGCTGATTAAAGTTGATGTTCTCGAGTCGGACGCTGATGTTTTGGGGTAGTACATTTTTCAATCCGGTACCGATGAATAGGAAGATCAACATACCTCCTATCACAACGGAACCGATCGGAATCCATAGGTTGGAGGTTTTTCTAGCCGACCAATTGCCTAAGGACTGTTCGAGTTTGGGAGCAATAAAACGTTGAATAACCCATCCAAGGAGTCCTACAATAGCGGACGTACCAAGCAAAATTCCCCAGCCCTTAAGGGCGCCACTGCCGCTGAAGGTTTCATTCAATTTCAACCCTAACTCTGTTACCGGCTTGGAAATGATCAACGAAGCCACACCTGCTATACCGCAATACAGGATCCACAATAATTGTTTAGCTGGCTTTAGGAATAGGAGCAGCAGAACAAACACAACAGGTAACATCACCAGTCCGCCCCGTGACAGCGTTAAGAGCAGGGATACAATGATGGGCACCAGCATGAAGCTATGAAAGGCTTGGCCATACCATTTTCGCGATGTAGTAACGAAAAAGACCGCTGCGAAAAGGAATGCCATTAGAAAAGCTGCATAAGTATTGGCGTACTGGAATACGGAAGTGAGACGCAGACCATTGGAGTCAGTCATGACGGCATGGGCATATGTCCCATATTGAACCGTGTTGGAAAACCACTTGGTTATCGCACCAGCAGTTGTGCCTTGTCCAAACCAATGAAGTAAGCCGAACCCGACGATTAAATAAGCAACCGTCATAGTTGTGGCTTGGATGATCCGATTCCCCATTTTGTCGCTTAACACGTATAATCCGATGATGAACATAATGGCATAGATACAATTAATGATGACCATATTCATGGCAAGAACATGGGAGGCGGCGCTAATGAGTGAGAGTATGTAAGTTACGGGAAGTAAAAGCACACTCACAGCTAGCCAATCTCTTTGATCTTTTAGTTGGATGCTTTTATAGGACTGAGCAATCCAGAGAATTACTAGTAGACATGCTAAGATAGCAGCCCAGAAAATCGGTTTCTCAAATTGTAACTTATTACCGTTAAATAGAGCCGTTTGGAATGGTGTCCAAGCTAGGAAAAGAACAATTCCTGATATTAACGCCCAAAACAAAGCCGATCTCGTCTCAGCTTTCCTCGACGCAGCGGCTTTTTTACCGTATACTGGATTCGACAACGTATTTAGCTCCTTTTCTTGTAGATACGACAATATTTTAGCATATGAGGATGCGAGGAGCTATACGCATTAGACTTTTCAACATTATTTGCAAAGAGGAAGGGTGTAAATATTAGCAAATGTTTTCTAATAATAAGTATTTATTAAAACAATTGGTAAAAAGAGATGTGTTATTACGGTATAAGGGATCAGCATTAGGAATGTTGTGGTCTTTTGTTATTCCGATACTAATGCTAGTAGTATATACATTTGTTTTCAGTGTAGTATTTGAGGCTCGATGGAATGTTCAATCAGATAATCATTTACAATTCGCATTAATAATTTTTAGTGGTATGACGATTTTTAATTTCTTCTCGGAAGCTATTAATAGATCCCCTAGTTTGATGGTTAACAACAGTAACTACGTTAAAAAGGTGATTTTCCCTTTACACTTATTACCACTTTCGACAGTGCTTTCTGCATTTGTTCATATGATAATTAGTTTTGTCATCCTTTTAGCTGGAGTTGCGGTATTAGGTGATGGAGTGCATCTATCTCTTCTGTATACACCAATTGTTCTAGTTCCTATATTTTTATTTACACTGGGAGTAAGCTGGATTTTGGCATCTTTAGGTACTTACATTAGGGATATAAGTTATTTAATTAATGTATTAACTAGTGCACTTATGTTTCTGAGTCCAATCTTTTACCCGATTGATTCTGTACCAGAAGATTTAAGAGTTTTATATTATATAAACCCTGTGAGTTATACAGTTGAGGATATGCGTAGTATTGTGATATGGGGAACAGCGCCCAATTTTCAATGGTTGTTGATTGGATCAGCGATTGGTGCCGTAGTTTCTTTAATTGGTTACTATTGGTTTAATAAAACGAGGAGTGGTTTTGCTGATGTTTTATGAAAATGTTATATCTTTAAAGAATATCACTAAGGTATATAAAATGTACAATAAGCCACAAGACAGACTTAAACAATTTCTATATAGAAAAAAACGCGATTTTTTCAGGGAATTTAGGGCTCTTACGGATGTTTCATTTGAGGTTTCAAAGGGAATCACCTTGGGAATAGTCGGGAAAAATGGATCGGGGAAAAGCACTTTATTACAAATAATTGCTGGTACAGTAAGTGCCACAGAAGGGGAAGTAAATATAAAAGGAAGGATTGCTGCTTTACTTGAGCTCGGAAGTGGTTTTAATCCTGAATTTACTGGTAGGGAAAATGTTTACCTCAATGGGAGTATCATGGGGCTGTCAGAGAGAGAAATTAATGATAGGATGACTCAAATTGAGGAATTTGCTGAAATTGGTGATTTTATTGATCAGCCAGTAAAGTCTTATTCTTCTGGCATGTTTGTTAGACTTGCCTTTGCTTGTGCGGTAAATGTCGATCCAGATATATTAATAGTAGATGAGGCACTGGCAGTGGGAGATATGCAGTTCCAACTAAAATGTATTGATAAAATGAAAGAATTTAAAAAGCAAGGAAAGACCATTATATTTGTAAGTCATGATACGTATTCAATCAAAAATTTTTGTGATGAAGTTATTTGGATGAAGGAAGGGTCCATTTATAGACGTGGTAATGTACAGGTGGTTACAAATGAATATGAAAACTATATGAAGGATAAGGATTCTATAAAAATAAAAGAACATAAAGATGAAGGCATAGAAAAAAACGTTCTTGAAATAAATACAGTCCGATTTAAAAATAATGACGGAATAATAAAACATACATTTGATATGCAAGAGTTGATTTCTGTTGAAATTGACTATGTTCTAAAGAAAGATATGCCAGGTCTTGTAGGTGGAGTAGCTATTATAGATCAACGTGACACCTACGTTTGCGGTATTAATACTAAACTTGATAAATATGAACTGCCGAGTTCACCCGGGTACTACAAGCTTGTTTGTAATTACACTAATTTACGTTTACTTCCTGGCACATATCATATAGATATTGGGTTCTTTGAAAGTTCAGGATTAGTTAGACTCGATTACAAGACTAAATTTGGTTCTTTCGACGTGATTTCTAATGTTTATAACGCAGAGGGAATATTTCTGTTAGAACACAATTGGAGCGTAGGGAGGACTTCAAATGAAATATGATCTAAACGTGGATTTGACTTCTAATACTTCACATTCACTTATTCTAAGTAGAATTCAACCATGTACTAGAGTATTAGAATTTGGGTCTGCTACAGGGTATATGACTAAGTATATGAAAGAAAAGCTTAATTGTGAAGTAGTATGTATTGAAATAGATTCCGAGGCTGCACAAAAAGCTAGCAAATATGCAGAACAGATGATTTTAGCTGATATAGATACACTGAGTTGGCAGGAAAAGATCAAGGGACAGAAATTTGACTATATATTGTTTGCGGATGTATTGGAGCATCTGCGTAGACCTGATGCTGTCTTGATTACTGCAACTAGTTTTTTGAATGAGGATGGGTACGTAATGACATCCATACCTAATATTTCACACAATTCAATTATTATGGAACTGCTGGAAGGTAAATTTAATTACCAAAAAGAAGGACTTCTAGATGACACGCATATCCACTTTTTCACAAGGAAGAGTGTTTTATCACTTTTAAAAGATGTTGGTTTAGAACCAGTGGAATGGTTGACAACTATGAGAACCCCTGAAACTACTGAATTTAAACAAAATTACAACAATTTCCCGCTAGCTGTTCAAAGTTTACTTAAAAATAGGATTGATGGGGATGTATACCAATTTGTAACTGTGTCAAAAAAATGTTCAACAGAATGGGATTTATCCAGGTATGATCAAATACAGCACGAGAATTATTTAGATGGTGACTATTGTCAACTTTATTGGAGAGCAGAAGGAGATTTTAGTGAAATTTGTTCAGCACTCTTGCCAGTAGATTTTAATAAAGGGTTTTCAACGTACAGGTTTGAAATCCCTAATGGAAACTGGAACTCATTGAGATTTGATCCAGCCAATACTCTAGTATATGGTGAAATAAAAAATATCAGACTTATGAGTGTAAATGAAAATGAAGTCAGTAAAAAGAGAGAAATTTCGCTTGAAGATTTATTGTCAATAAGTGAAATTATTACTTTGGACAAGCAGAAGTATAAATTTATATCACTAGATAATGACCCGCAGATTTTATTAAAGGATTTAAACTTAGAGATTAACAATAGATATTACTTGGAATTAGAAATGAGACTTGAAAATAATATCCCTAACATAATTAAAGAATTATTAACTTTTAATGATAAAATACAAGAGCTTCATATGGTAGAGAAAACTGAAAACGAACAACTTAAGAAAGTAATTATGGATAACGAACTTCAATTTAAAGAACAACTCCAACTTTATAGAAATAAGATACAAGAATTGGAATACAATATCTCGGAGATGGCTAGCGAAATCAGTGGATATGAAGCTAAAGTATTTCAAGTAGATAGTGAATTGAAGAGTACTCAAGAAAAACTAGACAATTTAAAAAGAGAAAGGGAGGCTATTTATTCCTCCTACTCTTGGCGTATAACATCACCTTTTAGAGCTTTGGCAAACAAAATTAGAGCAAGAAAAGAGGAGTAATTTTTTGTGAGTAGGATAAAGAAATGCGATATCGTAATTCCTGTATATAATGCGCTAGATGAACTTAAAGAGTGTGTAGAATCTCTAATTAAACATACAGACTTGAATAATAATCGGATTGTTATTATTAATGATTGTAGTTCAGATAAGAATGTAAGTGTATATTTGAATAATCTGAATAACCTTAGTGGAGATAGTATTATTGTTCTAAACAATACTTCTAATTTAGGGTTTGTTGGAACTGTTAATAGAGGCATGAGTTATTCTGATTCGGATGTGGTTCTACTTAATAGTGATACGATTGTTACTGATTCTTGGTTGAAAAAGATGCAAAATGTTGCTTACTCTGATCAAACGATTGCTACAGTAACCCCCTTAACGAATAATGGTAGTATATGTTCTGTTCCAGTATTCTTGGAGGACAATGAAATACCCGAAGGATACTCAATTGATTCCTTTGCACGATTTATTGAGAAAATTTCGATGAAATATTTTATGGAAATACCAACAGCAGTTGGTTTTTGTATGTACATTAAAAGAAACGTGATTAATGAGGTTGGTCTATTTGATGATAAAACGTTTGGTAAGGGCTACGCGGAGGAGAATGATTTTTGTTGCAGGGTCATAGAACATGGTTATAAAAATGTGCTAGATGATCACACTTTTATATATCATAAAGGTTCTATGTCGTTTCAAGGAGAGAAGCTTGAACTACTTAAAAAAAACTTGGAAATATTAAATGATAGATATCCATATTATGAGAGAAATGTCCATGATTTCATTGTGAATAATCCTTTGAAACCAATACATGACAATATAAACATTAGAAAAGATCTTCATAAATATTTTCATGAAAATGGGAATGTTTTATTTGTTTTACATAATTTCTTTGATGAACCATACAATCACCCTGTTGGGGGGACTGAGTATCATGTAAAGGATATTGTAATGGGGTTAAAAGGATATTATGCATTTGTCATCGTAACAAATGGATATGAAATTGTGATGAAACAGTATTTTGATGGAGAATTTATTGCAAAATATCACTTTCCCTTTCATAATCAACTTACTTTACAGCACTTTCATCATAAGGAATACAGTGAAATAATTGAAAATATTATTAAATCTTTTGATATTACATTAGTGCATATCCATCATCTACAAAAACATAGTTTCGATGTCCCATACATTGCAAAAAAACATGATTTAAAAGTTCTATTCACATTGCATGATTATTATTTGATATGTCCAAGAGTAAATTTGTTGGACGAGAATAATAATTACTGTCTCAGTATGAGATCCCAGCAAAAATGTTCAGCATGCTTGCGTAGTTCGCATGGGTTTCATACAGTATTTATAAACAAGTGGAAACAAGAAGTTGAGAAAATGTTGCCATATATCGATCTTTATATTACTCCTTCCCACTTTACTGAAAATCTTTTTAAGGATGAATATCCGGTTATTTCTGACCGAATCATGACTATACAACATGGGAGTTCTAATGGATCCACCCCTAATCGAAACGATAGGGCTGATGAACGGAAAGAGTGGAATATCGGGTTCCTCGGAGGGCTTTCCCCTAATAAAGGTAGTGATTTGATTTATAGACTAATCACTAAATTTCCTAAGAAGAGTATTAAATGGCATTTAATTGGAGGGCTTGGTGATCAGAGACTTAATCTAATAAATCAAGAAAATGTGATAAAGCATGGAGAATATAAACGTGAGGAACTAAGTGGGATTTTGGACGAATTAGAATTAGACTTGATTTGTTTACTTTCACCTTGGCCAGAAACGTTTTCTTATACATTATCTGAGGCGTGGGCTCACAATATTCCAGTTTTAGTTACTCCTATGGGGGCTTTAAAAGAAAGAGTTATTGAAGTTGGTGGTGGTTGGATAGCTGATTCAATGGAGCTAGATGGTATTATATCGAAGTTAAATCAAATTGTGGAAAATCATAACGAAGAGTTTATGGAGGTCAAAACGAGAATAAGCAAATATAGATTTGAAAACAAACAAGAGATGGTTGAGAAGTATCTAGATATTTATAGTCGATATTCCGTGAAAATTAATTTTAATGTCGAAGGCGGTTTTCTGAATCGTGATATTATGCTTGCCTTAAAATACTATCTTCCAGATACTAATTTTGCATCTTCAGGAGAATATTCGAATCAAGTTCAACAACTCCAAAATGAACTACAAAAAATGAGATCAACTATTGGTTGGAAAGTTCTAAATAAATTAAGAGACTCAGACAGTATAGTACTTAGAGTTGGTAAAAAAGTAATATATCTTTTTCTCAGATTCAAAAAAAGACAATTCAGTAAAGGTCTATAAATGGCAACCTAATACCTGATTAACTTATAAAAGGTGAGATTATATTTAATGAAGGAAAACAAGATATCGACTATTCAACAAGTATATAATCAAAAGGATAATTTTTTTGATTTACTTCGTTTTGTATTGGCCATTGCTGTGATATTTTCTCACTCATTTATACTGCTTAAGGGGCAAAGTAATGGTGAGGATCCACTTACAAGTATTTCAAACAATCAGATTTCTATGGGAACATTGGCTGTGAACTGTTTCTTCGTAGTAAGTGGCTTCTTAATAATGCAGAGTTTAACCTCAAATAGTTCCTACATCAAATATTTTCTGAATAGATTTTTGAGAATATTTCCTGCATTTTTCACCTCTTTGTTCCTTGTCTCAATTATCATTGGTCCTTTAATATCGAGTTTTTCAATTAAGGACTACTTTGCAATAAATAATAGTGGTCCATTAGAATTTATTTTTAAAAATATGAGTTTTAATATATTTGGATATTCCTGGACTGTTAGAGATGCGTTTGTTAATAATCCATTTCCGGGATCAGCGAATGGTTCGATGTGGACACTTAAACATGAGTTTGCCCTTTACTTAATCCTGCCATTATTAAATTATTTTCTTATTGTAAAATTTAGAAAGTTATTTTTGATTATGACATTTGTTCTAACTTTACTTAGTATAGTTAATATACTCTATGATTATAAATTATTGAATTTAGTGGGGGATTATTATTGGGTATTAAGTATCAATGAATATACTAACTTCATAAGATTAGCACCTTATTTTATGATTGGATCACTATTATATCTCTATAGAGACAGAGTTGTAATTTCTCATAGACTAATAATTTTATGCCTAATATTAATCATTGTAGGTTTTAAAGCTGGTTTACTTAATATTGTTTTGATGTTTACGATACCTTATATTCTAATAGCAGTGAGTGTGAGTATTAAGTTCTCGGTTTTCAGAAAATACGGTGATTTTTCATATGGTATGTATATATATGCATTCCCAATACAACAGTTATTATCATACTTATGGGGGGATTGGTTGAATGTACCATCATTTTTTGTACTGAGTACATCTATAACGTTGATTACAGCAATTATTTCGTGGCATTTTATCGAGAAGAGGGCTATGAAACTTAAAAATATTAGTTTTAGGAGGAATAAGAATCAAATATTGGAAAAGAGTGTCTAATATTAGTGCATGTTTATCCACGGTAATTCTACTATTAGGTATCCTTTTATACCAAACGATACCTTCCATAAAGGGAGATTTTGTTCTAGTTAAAGATAGATACAACATTATTGTCGACGCTGAGAGAAAAAATTATCAAAATATAATTAGGGATGATTATGAACTTCAAGATTTAATTTCAATAATGGAAAATATTAATGACAAAGAATACACTTACATGTACATTGACCTCTCAGATGAACAAGGGACTATGAATTATTACAGAATGAGATATTCTTTACTGCCTGCAAAAAGTGTAAAATATCAGCATTATGGTTACCAACCTTTTGATGAGAAATTATATCGAGATCTCATAAAACAATTTAAAGTCGATTATATTGTTGTGCATAAAGATAATGGTATTTTGGATTATCTTGGGGAAGATTATATAAATAAAGAAAATATCGTCTTAAGGTTATTAGAGAAATCGTACAGTGATTTGCGCTCTGGAATAGAAATTATCAAGTAAGGAGATCACATGTTTAAATTAATTATTTTTGTAATGATTGTTTCATTAATTGGGTTTTCAGTGATAATTTCTCTGCCTAAAAAAATGAATGTAGTTACTTCTGTTTCTCTAATATTCCCCATAGGTTCTGTTGTAATAACACTATATTGCTGGCTTCTATCGTTAATTCGTATAGACTACAGCTTTGAAGTTATTTTTATTCCTTTAATAGTTTTAGCGCTAATAGGAGTTGCCTATAAACTGTTTTCAAAGAAAACTAATTCATCACAAAACTCACAAATTGAAGAAAAAGTTAAGCAATCACTGTTCTTGAGAATTATATTTGTTTTCGTAATTGCAGTTCTCGTTTTAAAATTTGTAACAATCTTGTTTTATAGTATTTCCACAAAAGTATACCAGCCTGATGAATATTCTCAATGGGCCTTTCAAGCGAAAATGATTTATTTAGGTAAAGGTTTAGAAAGCTTTTATGGGGGGATGGGCTTTGAAACAGGATTCGAAACGTATCCAAGTTTTATACCTTTATTAGTAGCATGTTATTATTTCTTTAGCGGTGAAATTATTGATTCATTTGTTAGAGTTATTGGCCCTATTTTCTTGGCCAGTTTATTGATCTTTATTTATACCCAATTGAATAGTTTTGTTAAAAATAAACTAATAAATCTATTGCTTATTGGAATTTATATTAGTTCAGGATTCGTTGTGTTTGAGATGTCAAGTGGATTGTATGCCGACATTGAATATACATATTTCTACACTATATCAGTGGTTATGTTTATCAAACATTTAATTCAGAAGTCTGATATCTCGGCACTAATATATTCTGGCATGTTTATGGGATTCGCCTCATGGGTGAAAACAGATGGCCAATACTTAGCTTTTATACATTTAGCTATTATCTGCCTGATTTATATAATAAATCATTTATCCAAAGAGAAAATTAGGAACATATTTATCTATGCAATTATTTCATTTGCTATACCGGTATTGTGGAAATTATACACTTCATTAAATGAGTTCCCAATATCGAGGTGGGCTCTTAATCCTAAGCCAGAATATACGCTTCCGATGATCTCTGCATCTATACAACAAATATTAAATACCACGAATTGGGGACTTTTTTGGGTACTGGTATTTGCATTTATGGTTGTAAATTTATATGTCGGATTTAATAAGCAACAGGCATATATGTTGTTAATTATCTTCTCTAATATTGTATTCTTATATATTTCTTATATTTTTATGTTTGGAGAGGAAGCTAAATCTGCTGCATCTTTCTCAAGATATATACTAAGAATAGCACCACTTTCATTGTTATATGTTTCGACTGTGTTATGTATTGTGTTGAAGAAAAATATGGAATTCGGGGTACGATTAAATGAAAATTCTAATAATAATTCCAGCATTTAATGAAGAACATAACATCACGAATTTATTGGATAATATTAACAAATTTAAAGCTGCAAATATTGAAGTCATTGTGATAAACGATAAATCTACTGATAATACTCTTTTTGAATTAATAAAAAAGGATGTACAGTTTATTGACCTACCTTGTAATCTTGGCATTGGAGGCGCTGTACAAACTGGATATAAATATGCAAATCTACATAACTTCGATATAGCAATTCAAGTTGATGGGGATGGGCAGCATGATCCTAGCTATATAGAGGAACTAATTAATCCTATTATTGAAGGTAGAGCTGATATGGTAATAGGTTCTAGATATATCAATAAGGAAGGTTTCCAATCTACATTACTTAGAAGAATTGGGATTCGATATTTCAGTAGAATGATTAAACTTTGTACTGGTCAAATAGTAACTGATCCCACATCAGGTTTCAGAGCGTGTAATTCGAAAGTTATTAGTCAATTTATTAGTTATTATCCAATGGATTATCCAGAACCTGAGTCAATAGTTTCTCTTTTAAGAACAGGCTATAGGATTACTGAAATCCCAGTAGTTATGGTGAAAAGAGAAAATGGTCAATCTTCTATAAATAAATTTAAATCAATATATTATATGATAAAAGTATCTATCGCTATACTTATTGACATATTACGGAAAAAGCAAAGCTATACACAAGCTTAGTAGGAGGTAAGTTAGTGATTCCATTTAAGCTTCAATTTTTTCTTCTAATAGTTTCATTATTGTTATTAGCATTCTTTATTTTAAAGATTAGAGCATATAAGTTAGAATTAAAGTATACAGTTCTTTGGATAGTAATAATCTTAATAAGTATTTTACTAGCATCTTTTCCATACTTATTGTCTTTTGTATCACAAATGTTGAGTATAGAGACACCTACGAATACACTTTTTCTATTTGCGTTGATAGCATGTTTATTCATCTTGTATAGTCTGACTGCAACCATATCTGGATACTCACTGAAAATTAAGGAATTATCTCAAGAATTAGGGCTATTGAAGAATGAAATGAAAAGGTTGAGAGGTCGTGATGAGAACGTGGAGTGAAAGAGAGCCAAAAGAAGTTTTTGGAATAGTTAGCCAATTCACAAAATATGCCTTAGTGGGTATTATTGGTACTGGCATTCAAACTTCAATATTAATAATGTTTGTTGAAGTATATAATTTTCAAGTTATAGTAGCAACAACAATGGGATTTATTTGCTCTCTTCTTGTATCATTTTTTATTAATTTTAGGTGGACATTCGGCAGAAACAAACTTACGATATATTCTTTTGTTAAATACCTTATAGTTTCATTATCAGGTTTATTACTTAACATTTCCATTTTGTATATAATGGTGGATTTATTAGGAATTTGGTATATTTGGGCTCACATTCTTACTTTAGTAGTGGTTCCTATTAGTAACTTTACTTTGAATCGAATGTGGACCTTTTAAACTATTTCAAATTACGGAGGGCTCCTATGAAAGGTATTATTCTAGCGGGAGGCACAGGTTCCAGATTGTTTCCCTTAACAAAAGTAACAAACAAACATCTTCTCCCAGTTGGAAAATATCCGATGATTTTTCATGCCATTCATAAACTTAAACAGGCTGATATTCAGGATATTCTAATTGTAACAGGGAAAGAACATATGGGTGACGTCGTTAGCTTGCTCGGAAGTGGAAGTGATATGGGTGTTACCTTTACGTATAAAGTACAGGATGAAGCAGGCGGGATCGCTCAAGCTTTAGATCTTGCTGAAAGCTTTGTTGGAATTGATCAAATGGTTGTTATTCTAGGAGACAACGTTTTTGAAGATAATCTATCGCCGTTCGTTCAGAATTTTAGAGAGCAGCAACATGGAGCGAAAATTCTTATTCAAAAAGTAGAAGATCCTAAACGCTTTGGTGTGCCTGAGCTTCAAGGGGATCGAATTATCTCTATAGAAGAGAAACCATCTCTCCCTAAATCTGATTATGCTGTTACAGGTATTTATATGTTTGATCATCATGTGTTTAACATTGTAAAAACTTTGAGGCCTTCTGCACGCGGAGAACTTGAGATCACGGATGTGAATAATGCATACATTGCAAGAGGTGAGCTCACGTATGATATTTTGAGCGGGTGGTGGACTGACGCGGGAACCCATGCTTCGTTGGCAAAGGCTAATGAGTTGGCGCATAATGTAATATTCACTGAAGAGTTTGGCAAACTCAAAGTATAGGAGGTATTGAAATGATTGTTACTCCTTTATCATTAAACGGGTCTTCTATTATTGAACCCAAGGTCCACGGTGACAGCCGTGGATTCTTTATGGAAAGTTACAACGATTCGCTATTTAAGCAACATGGCATTACCTATAACTTCATCCAAGACAACCAATCTTTATCCGCCGAAGCTGGGGTTTTGCGGGGGCTTCATTATCAGCTTAATCCCAAGGCTCAGACGAAACTTATTCGCGTCCTTACAGGTGCCATCTATGACGTCATCGTAGACATCAGAAAAAGCTCCCCTACCTTTAGTCAGTGGGTTGGTGTCATCTTGAGCGAACATAACCATCGTCAGCTGCTGGTGCCTAAAGGCTTCGCTCATGGTTTTTGTACACTGGTGCCCAACACCCAGGTTCTTTATAAAGTGGACGCATACTATTCCCCCGAAAATGACCGCGGCATATTATGGAATGATCCGGCTTTGGGAATTGATTGGCCAACGTCGAATCCGATTCTATCGGATAAAGACCAGCGGCACCCG
The DNA here is from genome assembly GCF_018613005.1 of Paenibacillus sp. ISL-20. Taxonomy (NCBI): domain Bacteria; kingdom Bacillati; phylum Bacillota; class Bacilli; order Caryophanales; family Paenibacillaceae; genus Paenibacillus; species Paenibacillus sp. ISL-20. The sequence continues at coordinate 20,548 of NZ_JAGGRD010000032.1, read as the reverse complement.
CTGCTGAAAGACGCAGAGATGAATTTTGACTAGGGGGCAGTGAAGATGAAACTACTTGTTACCGGCGGTGCCGGTTTTATAGGCAGTAACTTTATTTTATATATGATGCAACAGTATCCGGATTACCAGATCGTGAATATGGATGCACTTACGTATGCAGGTAATTTGGAAAACTTGAAATCGGTTGAGGGTCAGGCAAACTACTCGTTCGTGCAAGCAGATATTGCTGACAAAACAGCAGTAGATAGAGTTTTCCAACAAGGCATCGACGTTGTGGTTAATTTTGCAGCAGAGTCACACGTAGATCGCAGTATTCTGGAACCGGAAATCTTTGTGAACACTAATGTTTTTGGTACACAAGTTCTTCTGGATGCAGCCAAGAAATATGGTGTGACCAAGTTTGTCCAAGTATCCACGGATGAAGTGTACGGTTCTCTGGGGGATACGGGGCTATTCTCTGAAACGACACCACTTGCTCCCAACAGTCCATACTCAGCTAGTAAGGCAGGTGGGGATCTGCTCGTTAGAGCTTATCATGAAACCTTTGGATTGCCGGTTAACATTACCCGCTGCTCGAATAATTACGGTCCCTACCAATTCCCTGAGAAGTTGATCCCTTTTATGATCTCTCGCGCTTTGAACGATGAATTACTACCGGTCTATGGCGATGGCCTGAACATCCGTGATTGGCTCTATGTGGAGGACCATTGCAGTGCGATCGACTTGGTCATACATCATGGTCAGCTTGGCGAAGTTTATAACATCGGGGGCAACAACGAGCGGACCAATGTTCATATCGTCAAAACCATTTTGAACGAGCTCGGTAAGCCGGAATCATTAATTACTTACGTAGAAGATCGTCCTGGCCATGACCGTCGTTACGGTATTGATCCTGCAAAGATCACCAGTGAACTGGGGTGGAAGCCACAGCACAATTTCGAAACGGGAATCAAGGAAACCATTAGGTGGTATTTGAGCAACAAAGAATGGTGGACGAGAATTCAATCCGGCGCCTATCGTGATTATATGACCCAGCAGTATGGTCGCCGTTTGGGTGGGAACGAATGAAGGTTTTAATCACAGGAGCACAGGGGCAGCTGGGGCAGGATATGGCACGGATATTTAGCAGAGCAGGGCATGAGGTTTTTAGTTACGGTAGAGAAGAACTAAACATAACGGATTTAGATCATAGCCTCCATGTAGTTTCAACTTGCCGACCCGACTGGGTCATTCATTGTGCAGCTTATACGGCAGTAGATGCTGCACAGACGGATGTGGAAGGTGCTTATCTCGTGAATGCAATAGGTACTAGAAACATGGCTCTTGCCGCCGAAAAAATCGATGCCAAGATCGTATTTGTTAGCACGGATTACGTTTATAGTGGTACGACCGAGAGGCCTTATATAGAGTATGATTCCCCCGACCCACAAAGCGTTTATGGAAAGTCCAAGCTTGCTGGGGAGCAGATGGTTCAGAGTTTTTGCTCTCGTTGGTTTATTGTACGAACTTCCTGGCTGTTCGGTCTGAATGGCAACAATTTTGTAAAAACGATGCTTCGTCTTGGACAAGAAAAACCGAAACTGCAAGTGGTTAATGATCAAAAAGGTTCGCCCACCTACACGGTAGATTTGGCACGTTTCTTGTTAAGCATTATCTCCACTGAAAAATATGGTATATATCATGCCTCGAACAGTGGCTCTTGTACTTGGTATGAGTTTACTGGCGCCATTTTTGAAGAAGCTCGTGAACAATTGGGACTGGACATAACAGCTGAGCTGCAGCCTTGTACTACGGCCGAGTTTCCTAGACCGGCTCCACGTCCGGCCAATTCGGTCATGGATCATTTAGCTATCCGTCTAAACCAGTTGGAGGATTTACCGCATTGGCGTGATGGGCTCAAGCAGTTTATGCTGGATATCAAGCAGCACCCTGAACTATACTTAAAATAAATACAGCGACTTGACAGGCCTGATCTGTATGATCAGGCCTCAAGTTATATTTAGCAGTGATTTGGAGGTTATAAAAGAATGAAACAGGTTCAGGTCCTGCTGTCTTCCTATAATGGGGAGGATTATATATCCGACCAGCTTCAAAGTATTTTAAAGCAAAGTTATCCTCATATCTCCGTCCTTGTACGAGATGATGGATCAACCGATCAAACGCAAGCCTTATTAAAGGAGTATACTATAGCTCATTCTGACCGAATCAAAGTGATCACCGGAAGGAATATAGGGGTTGTTTCCAGTTTTTTTGAGCTGGTTCAGCAATCCGACCCCCATGCAGATTATTACTGTTTCTGCGATCAGGATGATGTATGGCTGGAGCAGAAAATTGAGCGTGCTGTAAGTATGCTAAGTTCTCAAGCGTATCATATTCCTGCGATGGTATTCACATCAACGGAGCTTACCGATAAAGATTTGAATTCTCTTGGCACTTGGCCCAAGGCCCCTTTGAAGGAACCTTCATTTTATAATGCCTTGGTGCAAAATATTGCTGTTGGAGCAACCATTACGATAAATAGGGCAGCGAGAAATAAATTTATTGAGGGAAATCAGACCGATCCGAACAAGATCATTATGCATGACTGGTGGTTTTACTTATTGGTATCTGGTTTCGGCAATGTAATGTATGATAAGAATCCTTCGATACTGTATCGCCAGCATGAAAATAATGTTGTAGGTGGGAGTAACTCTTTATTCAACAAACTAAAACAGAAATATCGCAGTTACATAAAATATAAGGGGAAACATCTTCTTATCAAGCAAGCAAGTGAGTTTTATCGAGTTTACGGTCACTTAATGGACAATGAAAAGAGAGAGCAGCTTGAACTTTTTATTGCCCTTAGGGAACGGGTTAGAGAAAAAATCTATTTTCTTTCAAGATCAAAACTTTATCGTCAATCAATTATAGAGCAGTTACTCTTTCGCTTTTTAATTCTTGTGGGCTATATATAAAGAGTCATCAATAACTAGATTTTAGTAATTGAAGTTCTTTATTCCTGCCCGGCCTGCGTCTTTATGCTATAATGTCGATAGATTACTATATTTGTCAGGAGACGTTATGCAATGGATTTAAGCATTTTAATCGTGAACTACAACACATGTCAGCTGACGGTGGATTGTTTGCGATCCGTGTTCGCATCGGAGACGGAGTATACATACGAAGTTATTTTGATAGATAACAACTCGAGGGACGATTCTGTTCAGACCATCCGAGAGTTATTCCCGCAGGTCAAGCTAATCGAGAACACGGAGAATACCGGCTTTGCCAAAGCCAACAATCAGGGGATGGAAGTGGCGGAAGGTCGCTATATGCTGCTGCTAAATTCCGACACGATTATCCAGCAGGATACGATCGAGACGATGGTCGCTTTTATGGACTATAACCCGATCATTGGTGCTTCTGGCTGTAAAATCGTCCTTCCGGACGGTTCGCTGGATAAGGCCTGCAAAAGAGGGTTCCCAACGCCGTCGGCTTCTTTTTACTATGCCTTCGGGCTCAGTAAGCTGTTCCCGAACAAGCCGGAGTTTAACCAGTATCAGTTGGGATACTTGAATCCGGACGTAGAGTATCCGGTGGATTGTTTGGTTGGTGCGTTCATGTTGGTACGTCGGGAGACGATTGAGCAGGTTGGTGGCTTGGATGAAACCTTTTTTATGTACGGGGAAGACATCGACTGGTGTTATCGCATCAAGCAGGCGGGATGGGGAATTCACTATTATCCTCGGACGACGATCATCCATTATAAAGGCGGCAGCGCCCGGCGCAGGCCGTTCAAGATTATTTATGAGTTCCATCGCGCGATGATTCTTTTTCATCGGAAGCATTACCGGCAGAAATACAACATATTCGTTAATGGAGCCGTCTATGCAGGCGTTGGTCTGAAATTGCTCCTATCCTTGCTTATGAACCGGCTTAAGCCCATTCGTCCAGCAACGATAACGCAATCTTCAGGTGGAGTGGAGGTGAAATCATGATCCGCCAGAATCAGGGGTTTTTGACCAAATTATATATGATTACCGATTTTGCTTTTATCCAACTGGCATTCTTGTTTGCATGGTGGATCAAGTTTGAGAGCAGCTGGTTTCCGTACGAAGAGCCGCTCCCTCTTGAAACCTATACTTTGTGGAGTTTCGTTTATGGCGCAGTGGCCTTGGCTGTTGGCATCATGATCTCCTTATACTCACCGAAGCGGAAAAAGCGCTTTGCCGACGAATTCATGAAAATCTTCCAGGTGCATTTTATCGGGATGTTCATTCTCTTAAGTATTATGTTCTTTGTTAAAGAGGTGAATATCTCTCGTTGGTATCTTGCCATCTACATGATTCTAAACGTAGCCTTCATTATTCTATACCGTTATTTCCTAAAGAAATCCCTCAAGCATTTTCGGGAAAAAGGCTACAATCGCCAATTCGTGCTCATCGTGGGTGCAGGTACGCTGGGCAAGCGCTTCTTCAAAAATCTGAAGCAGTACCCGGAGCTTGGCTATGAAGTCATCGGTTTCCTGGATGATTACCAGCAGTGGGACGACATCGAAGCCAGACGGCTTAAACCCATTCTCGGTTCGGTCAGCGATTTGCATAAGGTGCTGAATGAAAAACTCGTCGACGAGGTCGTCTTGGCCCTACCATTGGATGCGCACCACAAGTACCCGGAGATCATTGCCGCTTGTGAAAAAGCCGGTGTGCGTACGCTGATTATCCCGGACTTTTTCGATTACCTCCCGGCACGGCCGGTGTTTGATAACTTTGCGGGAATGCCAATGATCAACGTGCGCGATATCCCGTTGGATCTTGCGGCAAACCGGCTGTTCAAGCGAGCGTTTGATATTGTATTCGCCTTAGTGGCGATTATTCTGACCCTGCCGGTGATGATCGGGATTTACCTGGGTATCCGATTGACCTCCCGAGGCCCTGTCATTTTCAAGCAGGAGCGGGTCGGGTTGAACCGTCGAAACTTTTATATGTATAAATTCCGCTCCATGAAGCCGCTCCCGGAGGGGGCACCGGATAGGGGCTGGACCGTGGAAAATGATCCGCGCCGCACCAAGTTCGGCTCTTTTCTTCGGAAGACCAGTCTGGATGAGCTGCCTCAGTTCTTCAATGTCCTGTTCGGTCATATGAGCGTGGTAGGCCCTAGGCCGGAGCGACCTTATTATGTTGAACAGTTCAAAGAGGAAATTCCAAAGTACATGGTGAAACACCACGTACGCCCGGGCATCACGGGATGGGCGCAGAGCAACGGCCTGCGTGGGGATACTTCGATTGAGGAACGGATCAAGCACGATATTTTCTACATCGAGAATTGGTCCATTCTGTTTGATATCAAAATCATTCTGCGCACGATCCGCAACGGATTCAAGAACGCATACTGATCATAATCGATGTTAACGTCATTTGGCATGAGCCAGATGGCGTTTTTTTGTTTGCGTACCTGTCCCAGACGCTTATATGCTCCCCAGGTCCCGACTCACGCAGAAAGATATCGAATGCTGTCGCTTCTTGTAAGGATGTGGCGTATCAGAGAATTAACTTCGGACATTTGATCCATTCATCAAGCCAGAGACATGCATGTGCACCACATCGGACAATAGTCAATCGGATACATTTACAATATATAACTATAATACTATTATAATGAAATGAGAGACTCGTCAATGTCTTCAGTGGCCCATATGTAGGATCGTTAGTACGCAAGGATGATCCAATTCTTGATTTTCTTTGTGAGCTCTAAGCCAATGTCTTTTAATGACCTTGTTTTCATGTTGTCACTTCATTTGCCAGATGGAAGTTAACATCCAATATGGGGAGGAATCGAAATGGAACACGCGAAGGTTCAGGATTTCATTGAAAGCAGTCAACAGCAATGGGACGAAGAGTACAGATCCAACATGTGGGATTATTTATCGGACATCACGGAATATGCCAGATACTCGGTCGTGTACGGTTACATAAGAAAGTATATTGGAGACGAGGGCATTTTGGATATGGGATGCGGGGCCGGGATATTGTATGACATGCTCCTTGATGTTGAACAGTTGAATTACACGGGTGTCGACCTGTCCGAAGAAGCGATCAGAATCGCATCCAGCAAAACATCAAGGAACCTATTCCAGCGCGCGGACATCAATCATTATGTTCCTCATAAGTGTTACAACGTCATTGTGTTTAATGAGTCATTGCAATACGTGCCCAACACCCCGAACAAACTGCTAGAATATGCGCGTTACCTGACCCCGGATGGCGTGATCATCTCTTCTCTATATTCACACAAGAACACCAAAGATCCTGATTATCTCATGGTAGAGCATAAGATTGGCGAGATTGAAAGCTGCGGATTATTTGATATCGTGGATAAAGTCAGCGTGTTTAACCACAACGCGGGATTGAAATGGTATATTCATCTTTTGAAGGCCAAAAGCTAGTGATCAGCAGTATCCATAAAATCATTCCGTCATTTGGCAGCAGCCGAGTGGCGGTTTTTTGTTTGGCCCACCCTTCAACCGGGTATTTACCTAGCAACAGCGATGAACGAAACAAAGGGTGGGGATACCATGAAACGGATCGTAGCTGTCCTTCTATTATTTTCCGCCATTATGATACTGCTTCAGACTCATCTTGAGATGGATGAGGAAGAACCGCAAGGATTCGCGGCCTATCGCCTGATTGCGCACGCCATGGGGAGTATCGGTGAACAGCCCTATACGAACGCTTATGAAGCCATGGTCGTTAACTACGAGAAAGGCACTCGGGTATTCGAGATTGATTTGATGCTGACGGAGGACCGTAAAGTCGTCGCCAGGCATGAGTGGACGGAGAGCATGACACAGCAGCTAGGCCAGAAGGAAAAACTCCCGGACGATAAGCAGGCAGCCCGTCTGAGCCATGAGGAATTCATTAATACACCGATTTTGGAGCAATACCAACCGATGGATATTGAGGGGATAATGGATATGATGGAGCGTCATCCCGATATCTACATCGTGACAGACACGAAGGAGCAGGAGGATCAGGATATTCAATACCTGTTCACGGAGATTGTAAACGCTGCGAATGAGCGGGACCCGGAGCTTCTGGATCGGGTGGTCATCCAAATTTATAATGAGCCCATGCTCGATATGGTTCTGGACATCTATCCGTTTGAGTCAATTATCTATACGCTGTATGCCACGCAGGATTCACCTGCCGAGATCACGGCTTTCGTGCAGGAGAACAACATTGACGCCGTTACCATGCCGGAGTACAAGGTCAGCCCGAATTTCGTAGCCAAGCTGAGGCAAGCGGGTGCCGTGACTTATGTCCACACCATTAATGACACCACGACCGTGAACAATTATGAAAAATGGGGCGTGTACGGCGTTTATTCAGACCTGCTGACAGAGCCGGAACTGGAGCAGAACAGTTTGAGATATACGATTAAAAAGTGACTGGCATAGAGAGGGCATGGCATTAATTCATGTTGCATGGCCTGTCTATGAAATAGGCTATTCTTCATATAAAGTGATGCTGAACATCGAAGTCCGTTGTCTCCAAAAGAAGACGCGGGCTTTTTCATAATATGAGAAAGTACAAACTTCGAAACATGGCCTACCTTGATATTACATGGAAACCACCATCTAAATGTGGTCTGGGATTGTACGTCGTGCGGTCTGTGATTGTACGTCGGTAGACGCTTTTCTTAGCGGAGTATCAGCCCTAATCCCTTTTCAGCGGCGCGGTTCGGATATCGACTGAACGGATAAACGACAATTACCAAAAAAATGTTCGTATTTTATGCGAACATAAATTGACTTGCTTACCGTGCTAGCATAGACTTATTTTAGTATAATAGTAACCCGTGAACGTGGAGGAATGACGCTTGAAAGAGATGATGCAATCCTGGAGGCATGTGTTTAAGCTGGACCCCGACAAGGAGATCGATGACGAGACCCTTGATGTGGTATGTTTGTCAGGAACCGATGCCATTATGGTCGGAGGCTCAACCGGAGTCACTTATGAAAATACCGTGGACCTGCTGTCCCGAGTTCGACGTTACGAGCTGCCGTGCGTGCAGGAAGTATCCGATCTGGAAGCCGTTGTACCCGGATTTGATCTATATATGGTTCCGATGGTCATGAATACGCAGGATCCGACCTGGATCATGGGCCGGCATCGCGAAGGAATCGAACGCTACGGGTATATGATACCGTGGGATCTGGTTGTGACCGAAGGGTATATCGTGTTGAACGAGAACGCCGCGGTGGCGAAGCTGACCGGAGCAGAGACTTCGATTGATGCGAGCGGAGCCGCTGCTTATGCGCAGATTGCGGACAAGCTGATGAATCTTCCGATTGTGTATTTGGAATACAGCGGCGCCTTTGGGGATATGGAGACCGTCCGCACAGTGCGCAGATCGCTGGATAACGCCCGTTTGTTCTACGGTGGAGGAATAACGAACGCACAGCAAGCGTCGGAGGCTGCAGCTATCTCTGATACGATCGTTGTTGGCAACGTTGTGTATGATCATCTGGAGCAGGCGCTCGAGACGGTCAAGGCCGTGAAGGGCTGACTGGTCTCGGTTATATGATCTGCTGAAAAAATATTGAGACGCGTTACGGTAACCTCAGGTTCTAATAGTGTGTCTTTTCCATCTGCCTTGGGGCGGTTAAGCATGTATTTTGTATTTATTTCATTTAAATATTGTAATTCATCAAGTCAAGCAACGCAGAACTCACAGTGTATTAAATACAGATACGTCGGTAATCTGTATTCATATTTATTCTCTTTAAATTTCAGCTATCTGCCAGACCCTAACCTATTTTTTCGCTTTTCATCGTTACCCAAGTTTCTCCCTTATCAAATCTACACCTATTAGGAGGCAACACTATGCATTCCATTGATATACACGACGCCGTCAGACGTCTGAATCCACAGCAGCGTCAAGCCGTTGAAGCAACCGACGGACCGCTGCTCATTATGGCGGGTGCCGGTTCCGGCAAGACGCGGGTGCTGACGCACCGGATCGGTTACCTGATAGCCACGCGCAAAGCGGCTCCATGGAGCATCCTTGCAATTACATTTACGAATAAAGCAGCCCGCGAGATGCAGGAGCGGGTATCCAAGCTGGTTGGCCGCGAAGGTCAGGACATCTGGGTATCGACGTTCCACTCGATGTGCGTGCGGATTTTGCGTAGAGACATTGAACGGATTGGTTTCACCTCGAATTTCAGTATTTTGGACTCGACGGATCAGCTGTCGGTTATTCGGAACGTAATGAAGCATCACAATATCGATACGAAGAAATTCGAGCCGAAGGCGATTCAAGGGGCCATGAGCGCCGCCAAGAATGAGCTGATCTCCCCGCAGCAGTATGAACAGAAAGCCGGAGACTATTTTGAATCCCTTGTAGCCAAGGTCTACACAGAATATCAGAAGCGCTTGAAGAGCAACAATTCGCTTGATTTTGACGATCTGATCATGACCACGATTCAGCTGTTTAAGGAAGTGCCGGAGGTTCTCGATTTCTACCAGCGCAAATTCCAGTACATCCACGTGGATGAATATCAGGATACCAACCGGGCGCAATACATGCTCTGCCGGATGCTGGCGGACAGCCATCATCGCATCTGCGTCGTCGGGGACAGCGATCAGTCGATCTACCGCTGGCGTGGCGCGGATATCACCAACATCCTGAATTTTGAGCAGGATTATCCCGAGGCGCGGACGATTCTGCTCGAGCAGAATTACCGTTCTACAGCGAACATTTTGAACGCTGCCAACAATGTCATTGGTCTGAACACTGGCCGCAAGCCGAAGAATCTGTGGACCGAGCAAGGTGAAGGACCGAAGATCAAGGTGTTCCGCGGAGATACGGAGCATGATGAGGGGTATTTTGTTACCTCGGAAATTAGCAAGAACATTAAAGATGGCAAGAATTATCAGGACCATGCGATCCTGTACCGGACCAATGCGCAGTCCCGGGTTATCGAGGAAATTCTGATCAAGTCGGATATTCCGTACCAGATTGTCGGGGGCATCAAGTTCTATGATCGCAAAGAGATTAAGGACATGCTTGCTTACCTTCGCCTGATTTCCAACCCGGACGACGATATTAGTTTAACGCGGATCATTAATGTGCCAAAAAGAAGCATCGGCGACACAACCGTCGGGAAGCTGGCTGCTGCAGCCGCAGAGCGGGGCATCTCGATCTTCCGCGTTCTGGAAATCGTGGACGACCTCGGCTTCGCTGGACGGACGCGTAATGCGCTAGTGGGCTTCTACGACATGATTGCCGCGCTCAGCCGAATGGTTGAGTTTCTGTCGGTCACCGAGCTTACTGAAAAAATATTGGAAATGTCCGAATACCGCCTCGAGCTGCAAAACGAGAATACGATCGAATCCAGGTCCCGCCTTGAGAACATCGACGAGTTCCTGTCGGTGACGCAAGAGTTCGAGAAGAACAACGAGGATAAGTCGCTCATCTCCTTCCTCACAGATCTTGCTTTGATTGCGGACATCGACTCGATGAACGATGACGAAGAAGATCGCGATGATGCTGTCGTGCTCATGACCATGCACAGTGCCAAAGGCTTGGAGTTCCCAGTCGTGTTCATCATCGGCATGGAGGAAGGGGTATTCCCGCACAGCCGTGCCTTTATGGATAACGAAGAGCTGGAAGAGGAGCGCCGACTTGCCTATGTCGGTATCACACGTGCGGAGAAGCAGCTGTTCCTGTCGTGTGCGCGCATGCGTACGCTATTTGGCCGTACGACGGCGAACCCGCCTTCACGATTCCTGGAGGAAATTCCGGAAGAGCTGAAGGAAGACACCCAGATGGCGAATGACCGATACCGCCGCGGCGGCGGTAGCAATGTGGGCGGATCTTACGCTGGGCGCGGCTTCGGAGGCGGTGGAGGCAGCAACTTCGGCGGTGGACGCAACGTGGACCTCTCCCTTAGCGGATCGACCGCTTCCCCGCAAGCCGCACCGAAGAGCCGGGTGACCATGACAACCGGTGCGCCATCCCGTTCGGCAGCTTCTTCGGACAACGGCGATTTTAAAGCTGGTGACAAAGTAGCCCATGGCAAATGGGGAACCGGTACGATTGTAGCGGTCAAAGGCAGCGGCAATGACATGGAATTGCAGATTGCATTCCCGGCGCCTGTGGGTGTGAAACGTCTGCTTGCCGGCTTCGCGCCGATTACGAAGGTGGAATAAGGGTTACAACTTATATTATTGAAGGAGGATTGCCCCTGCATGGATTTCAAGGAAAAGATGGAGAAGCTCATTGCGGAGCTGAACAATTACAATTACCATTACTACACGCTGGATCAGCCGCTTGTAAGCGACAAGGAGTATGACGCACTGTACGACCAGCTGGTAGCGTTGGAGGCAGAGACCGGCGTGACGCTCCCGGATTCTCCGACCCAGCGGGTGGGTGGGGAGATTCTGAAAGGTTTTGCCCCGCATCGCCATTTGGCTCCGTTATGGAGCCTTGATAAGGCTCAGAACATCGAGCAGCTCCGTACCTGGCATGATCGCGTCGTCAGGCTGGTCAATGACTACAATACGAAGAATCCCGGCAATCCTCTGCCTACTCCTTGTTATGCACTGGAGCTGAAGTTTGACGGGTTGACGCTGAATCTGACCTATCAGGACGGTAAGCTGGTTCAGGCGTCGACACGGGGCAACGGTGCGGTTGGCGAAGGCATTTTGGCTCAGGTGAAAACCATCAAGTCGGTGCCGATGACGATCCCGTACACGGAAGGTACGATTGAAGTGCAGGGCGAAGGCATCATGAACCTGTCTGTGCTGGACAAATACAATCAAACAGCGGCTGAGCCGCTCAAGAACGCGCGTAATGCCGCCGCAGGGGCGCTCCGCAATCTTAATCCGAAGGTAACGGCCGAGCGTAAGCTGAACGCCTACTTCTATAATGTAGGTTATTCGGATGGAATCACCTTTACCGATCACAAGGAAATGATGGATTTCCTGCGCGAGAACAGGCTCAAGGTCAATCCGTACATTTTCTATTTTGAGCAGTTTGATGATGTAATGGAGCAATTGGCCGATATCGAGAAACGCCGTTCCGAGCTCGATTATCTCATTGATGGGGCGGTTGTGAAGGTGACCGACTTCCGTATTCGCGAAGCTCTTGGATATACCGACAAGTTCCCGCGCTGGGCTGTCGCTTACAAATTCGAAGCGGAAGAAACGACGACCGTGCTGCAGTCGGTAACCTGGAATGTAGGGCGGACCGGAAAAATCACACCATTAGCGCGTGTAGAGCCCGTTGAGCTTGCAGGAGTCACCGTGCAAAATTGTACGCTGAACAATATCGGGGATATTGAGCGCAAGAACCTCAAGTTCGCCCTGGGCTCGCGGGTCTTTATTCGCCGTTCGAATGACGTCATTCCCGAGATCCTCGGCAAAGTAACGGAGGAGCAGGATGGGGAAGAGATATTGTTCCCGGATCAATGCCCATCCTGCGGTTTCCCGCTGGAGCAGCGCGGCGCTCATCTCTTCTGCAACAACAAGACGGGGTGCAAGCCGCAAATCGTGGCCCGCATCACGCATTTTGCTTCCAGGGATGCCATGGACATTGAAACGTTCAGCGATAAGACTGCGATCCAGTTATACGACGAACTGGGTGTGAGAGAACCGGCAGATCTTTATACGTTATCTTTTGATAGTTTGCTGAAACTGGAGCGCTTCGGCGAGAAAAAAGCCCAGAATCTGCTGGATGCCATCGAGAAGAGCAAGGAGCGGGATCTCGCATCCTTCCTCTTTGCACTGGGTATACCGAATACCGGCAAATCTACAACCAAAATGCTGGCTGATCATTACCGTGATCTGGACCGCGTGATGGCGGCAACAGCAGAAGAATTGGTCGAGCTGCCGGACGTAGGCGGCATCGTGGCCGAAAGCATCGCTGGATACTTCGCGGACCCATTTGCCCAAGCGAGCATTCAGAGAATGCTCTCACTGGGTGTCCAAGCGAAGGCTCCGGAAGCACCGAAGCCAGTTAGCACCGATTCCTATTTCAGCGGCAAGACGGTCGTGCTGACAGGGACCCTCCATCTGCTGACCCGTGAAGAGGCAACGGAACGCTTGGAAGCGCTCGGTGCCAAAGTCACCGGTAGTGTGTCCAAGAAAACCGACCTCCTCATTGCAGGCGAAAAAGCCGGCAGCAAGCTGACCAAAGCCCAGCAGCTCGGCATCGACATCCTGGAGGATGAAGAAGAGTTTGTGCGGTTGCTGAACGAATCATAGGATTGACTGGATATATCTTGCAGAAGCAGTTGCACCGCTTAGAAACCGAGGCTATTTCATAGTCTCGGTTTTTCTTTTTCCTCGATTTCATTTCTCCTCCTTACCTCTTATGTAAGCCTTAATTCCTTTGAATCTATGACGCTTCCTGGCATTCGTCAAAACCTCCTATACAATCGACTGGATTTAACAAAAACATACAGAAAAGGATGAAGGAATCTAATTTCAGATTCTAGAATAATTTACCACGGGTCAGTCTTATGCGGAAAGGAGTGGATACCATCGATAGGCAGCACAGTTATGCTGATGACATCCCAGACCCTGAATTGATTGAGAAATCTAATTTTTTGGGAGGGGCAAAGCCTTGAGTAAAAAGTTATGGTCCGCACTACTAAGTTTTATATTAATGCTATCATTGATTGCACCAGCGGCTGAGGCCGCTCCGGCAGAACGGCAGATCGAACTGGGCAATCAGCTCAGTGCCGATGAAGCAAGGCAGTTAAAGGATATTCTAAAACAGAGAGCTAAGCTAGCGGAGTTTCCCAATCTCGATCAAAGTCTACAGAAGTCTGCTGGGGGTCCAACAAGAGTCATTGTAGAGTTATCTACTGAGCCAGTGGCTTTGGCAAAAGGCCTATCCTCCATTCAGGGCCAATCTTTTAGTTCTTCGGCAGAGGCGAAGGTCGAAGCCCAGGTACAATTGGAGCAGCAGACTTTTATTCGCAGTCTGGACACGAAGAATATATCACACGAAATTTCGAACCAATACAGTTACGCATTCAATGGGGTGTCCATGGAGATCGATGGCAGCAAGGTTGAAGCGCTGCTTGATATTCCAGGCGTTTTAGGCGTTTATCCCGATCTGGAGGTAACGGTTGGACCCAAGGGCGAAGTGAACCCATATATGAAAGATACGGGGCCATTCATCGGTGCTCCGGAAGTATGGGATCTCGGATATACAGGTAAAGGCATTAAAGTCGGCGTTATTGATACAGGTATTGATTATGTTCACCCTGTCCTGAAAGATGCTTATAAGGGCGGATATGACTTCGTTGACAATGATAATGATCCGTACGAGACTACTCCACTCGACTGGGAGAACGATCCTTCCAATCCCCCGCAGGTCGATGACAGGGGAAGTATGTATTGGACGGATCATGGAACGCACGTAGCGGGTACCATCGGAGCTCGCGATGTCGGCGAATATGGAGTCGTAGGCATTGCGCCGGGCGCGGATATCTATGCTTACCGCGTTCTTGGGCCCTACGGAAGCGGCTATTCCAGCTGGGTACTGGGAGGTATTGACCGTTCCGTTCAAGACGGGATGGATGTAATTAACCTCTCGCTTGGCAATTCCCGAAATGATCCGGACTATGTGACGTCCGTAGCACTTAACAATGCTGCGCTGGCGGGTGTCACGCCAGTCGTTGCAAGCGGAAATACAGGGCCAAACCGCTGGACGGTTGGAGCGCCGGGGGCGGCGGCTTTTCCTATAACAGTAGGAAACTCTACGGGTCCAAGTGACGAAATTGCGGCAACATCGCATTTTTTAACGGATACGGAATTGCCGGGTGAGCCAATTAATAACAATGACGGCAGGTTGAAACCTGGAACGGAGCCCACACAACCCGTTACGCCTGAAGTGCAGTCGGATTTAGGAGCACAGTCAGATGAAGCATTTGGGCCAACATCGACTGAAGATGCCCGACCGATTGATAAATCTGCCCAGGCAGCGTTGACTGATGACACGGCTGCTATAGATGGAACTGAGCCTTCCGTCGATACGGAGCAGGATTTAAAGCCAGTTCAATCGGGAGATGGTGCAGAAGAGGAGCCTGTCACTGATGAAGTGCCTGTTGAATCTGTCAAGGATGTAGAAGTGCCTCCGGCAGATGATGTCACTCCGATTACTGTGGTAGATGCTACGTATAAGCTTGAATTAATGGCTTGGAACCTGGCTGAGGACCCAGAAGTCGTCCTTGATGGAGATTTTGGACTTTTTTATGCGGATCTGGGTAAGCCAGAGGACTTCGCAGATAAAGACGTAGCAGGTAAAATCGCTTTGATTAAACGCGGCGAACTCGCCTTTGTCGATAAGATTGCCAATGCGAAAGCAGCAGGCGCGACGGGTGTCATCGTATTCAACCAGAACCCTGGCCCAATCGGCGTCTTGCTTGGGGACAGCTTCTCCTTCATTCCAACCTTTAGTATGAGCAAAGAAGACGGCGATTATATCAAATCGCTGCTCAATGCCAACCCGGATCTGAAAGTGAAGTTTTCGGATTTTATTAAAAACCGAACCGCAGGCGATGAGATTAATGATTCCAGCTCCAGAGGCCCGGCTAAAAAGACGCTGGACATCAAGCCTGACGTGGTAGCACCGGGAACGAGCATTTTGTCATCCGTTCCGGCATACGGGAAGGACATTGCAGATGCAGATTACAGTCAGTCCTATGACCGTTTGACAGGTACCAGCATGGCATCCCCGCATGTGGCAGGGCTTGCGGCTCTCATTTTGGAGAAACACAACGATTGGACTCCATTCGATGTCAAAGTCGCACTGATGAATAACGCCAAAGTATTGAACACCGAGTCTTATGATGTAACGGATCAAGGAGCCGGGCGCGTACAAGCACTCAATACGATCCAGGCAGAGGCTCTGGTGAAGGTCCTGGACAAGACTTCGTATCAGGAGAACGGAACAAGTAAAGAGCAGGATAATATTACGGGAAGCATTAACTTCGGTAATTTTACAGGAGCAACCGCACAAACTGTTCAGAAGAAAATAAAAGTTGAGCAGATTGGTGACATTGGTGGTCAGTTTGAGGTTGAGGTTAGTACAACTCAATCTACCCCTGAAGTAGCTGTCACGGTGGATCAACCTTCTTTTGATTTAAGTGGCGAGAAAGAACTGGTTGTAACGCTTCAAGTTCCGGCAGGTGTATCCGGGGTTTCAGAGCAGCAGGGCTACATTATTTTTAAAAATGATACTCGTACTTACTCTGTACCCTATGTAGCTTACTTTAATCTGGAAATGACCGGTGTCAAATATACCAAGGTTTACAGTGAGACCGAGAACTATCTGGCGCACTTCCCTCTGAACGAACAAGGAGAACTGGGTGAACTGAGTGTAGGTTTTGAATTCTATAATCCTATGGGAATCGTCATCGTAGATTTGTATGATAGCCTTCACCCAGAATCAGGACCAGATCAAGATGGAGTGATTGGGCAAATTTTTGGTACGGATGAGTATCTCTTTAATGCTAATACGGAATATACACTCGACTGGGATGGGGAGTACCACAACTATTCATCCGAGGAAATCGAAGAGGTCAAAGACGGCTTGTACTCGGTTGAGCTTCGCTCTCTCGGCACTAATGGGAATATTTATTCTGATTACGCCACAATTCCATTCTTCGTGAAGAGAACGGCACCAGAGATCAAAACCGAGCTTGATGTCAAAATCTCTGGCAAGAACAATCCCGCATTAACCGGCAAGGTCGATGACCTCTATGTAACGGCAGTTCCAGCAATGTGGGATGAATGGGCAATCGATTTTGACGTCAGTGAATGGCTGGATGCCACTTATGTCATTAAAAGAGCTAATAAAACGGTAGCGAAGGAAGGCAGCTTTGATGTCGAGCAGGATGGTTCCTTTAACATTGCATTAGATGGATTGTCTTCTGGCAATTACACTGTCGAACTTTCCGTCAAAGACCATCAAGGACTTCAAGGAAAGGCTTCCGTATCTTTGCAGCTGACGGGCGCGCCTGGACCAGGCAACCCGGATCCAGGTAACCCAGGCGGCGGATCCGGCGGCGGAGGTGGAGGAGGCTCGTCCTCCGGTGGCGGTTCCACAGGGACTCCGTCCACTCCGGCTCCTGAAGTATCTGGGGATGCCAAAGTAACCACGAAGAAAAATGCGGATGGTACCGAGTCCGCAACGGCTGCTCTGTCTGAAGCTGCTGTTACAGCAGGAATTACCGGAGACGGCAAAGAAGTGAAGCTGGATGTATCGAAGCTGGATTTCAGCAAATACAGCGATGTAGCCCTTACCCTCGGTAAGGCCACCGTGGATAAATTGAAAGCATCCGGCAAACCGCTTGTTATTACGGGTAACGGCTTTTCCCTGACAGTTCCTGCTGATGCTTTGGATGATTTTACAACGAGCAGCGGATTCAGCTTAGCGGTTTCCGTAACTGCAAGCAAAGGGGGAGCCGCGGCGGGCAGCTTGAACGCTGTATCCCCGATCGTTTCGGTCAAACACGGGGACAAGTTTAAACATCCGCTTTTGCTGACATTGAACTATGACCCAACAAAAGTGAAGGATTCGCGTAAAGTAGGTGCCTACCTGCAGTCGGAACAAGGAGACCTGCAATCCGCAGGATTGCTGCAATCGGCTGCGCGCGGATCGATCACGTTCCGTGTTAACGGTCCAGGATCTTATGTGGCTGCCGAGAATAATGTGACTTTTAACGACATCGTCAGCCACTGGGCTAAGGATGAGATCGAGGTTGCTGCCTCGCAGCATATCACGAACGGTACAGGTGCAGGTCGCTTCTCTCCGAACAATGCGGTGACCCGTGCCGAATTCGCTACATTGCTTGATCGTATTTTCGAGACAGGCATTGATTGGGAAACACGCAGCAAAGAAGCAGGAGCGAAGAATCCGCTGACCCGTGAGGATATGGTAGTTATGATTGCGGAAGCGTTGAAGATTGATTCTGATACAGGCTCCTTGTCGTTCAGCGATACGAATCTAATTTCGGAGGATGCACGTGCGGCCGTAGCTTTTGCTGTGAACAAAGGTCTGGTGAAGGGAGTAAACGGCAACCGATTCGCACCGGGTGAAACCTCCACTCGGGCTCAGGTATCCGTGATTGTGTACCGTTTGCTTGATTATCTGAACAAGATCTAAATTCGACAGGGTCGAATTTTCACTTAAAAGAAGGGTTTAAAGCAATGGGGAGTTGTCCATGGTTTTTCTTAAACCAGGATAGCTCCCTTTTTATTGATGGGATGAATATTTTGATTTTTAATTTACCGGATGTGCTATATTTTTGGCAGAGAGGTGGTAGTTATGAAAAATAAAAAATGGTAAGGTTATATCCCCATATTGATCTTATCGTTATTTCTTATCATTATGGTATTAAAAGGCTTGATTCAGTCTGATGGGGGAACGGAAGGTCTCCGCTTAACGATCGAGTGGCTAACGAAGTACGTGCTTCCATGGATATTCCTATACTGGTTTATCAAACTCGTTAGAAAAATAAAATAAAAAACACTCACCAGATGCACGCAAAGTGCGGCCGATGAGTGTCTTTTTTATATGTCGATTAATCCCTCGCCCACTGGTCCAGTTTGTCATCACCGGGAAGAAGCAGGGCAAGCAGACCAAGCAGCGGCAGGAAGCCGATGGCGATCATGACATTGCCGATTCCCCAAGCATCCCCAAGATTACCGAGTACAAGCGAACCAATCCCGCCCATGCCAAAAGCGAACCCGGTGATCAGCCCGGATACCGTACCGATATTCCCAGGATGCAGCAATTGGGCATACACAACAGTAACTGAGAAACTGGACAATAGGACAAATCCGCCGATGAGCAGCAATACAGCCGCCCAGAATGGCGAGGCGAATGGCAGAATCAACGCAATGGGTGCCGTACCGATCATGGAGAGCATGATCATATTGCGGCGGCCAAAGCGGTCGGCCAGCGGACCGCCAAAGAAGGTGCCCACAGCTCCGGAAGCGAGAAACAGAAAAATATAAATCTGAGCATTATCAATCGTGATCTTGTATATATCCATGAGGTAGAAGGCATAATAGCTGCTGATGGCTGCGCCATACCAGGAGCGAATAAACACGAGAATGACGAGCACCAGCGTTGCATTGCGCACTCTCTTGCGGCGGGCGGGATCAAGCATGCGCCCGGCAGCCTTCTTTTTAAATGTGTAACCAGCTTTCAGCATACCGTGATACCAATGGGCAACATAGGATTGCACGATGATACCAGCCGCAGCAACGAAGGTGAAACCGATTGCGCCAAACTGTCCGAATGGTACGAAAATGTATCGTGTCAGGAGCGGAGCAAGTGACTGTCCGGCATTGCCCCCTACTTGAAAGATCGATTGGGATAACCCTTTTCGCATACCTGCAGCCATATGAGCGACCCGCATTCCCTCAGGGTGGAAGGTCGCCGAGCCTAATCCGATCAGAACGACCGCGAATAGAACCAGGAGATATGTATGTGCATATGCAAGAATAAATACGCCTGCAAACGTGAAACACATACCGATCGGAAGCAGAATCGGTGTCGGCCTTCGATCCGCGGCGTACCCGATAACCGGCTGAATGATAGATGATGTGAAGTTGATAGCAAAGGAGATCCAACCGATCTGCGTAAAGGTAAGCAGCAGATTATCCTTTAATATAGGAAAGATAGCAGGGATCACGGACTGAATCGAATCATTAAACAAATGCACGAAACTGATGGCGATCAGAATTTTATATACGGTGGCTTGATGTGCTTCTCCGTGCGCAGGACTTGGAGTATCTTTGGGCTTTTGGAGAGCGATGCTTTTGTCTGCCATTCGGCGAACTCCTTTCTTATTAGGTGTAGTCGGGCTCTAAAAAAGCGATGAACTAACCTTAAAACCTTTTTTATAGGAAATCAATTACAATTCGAGATGATACTACGTGAATTTGAGGTCCATGATAAAGCACATTTATAGAGAGTCCACCGACAGACTGGGTTATATATCGATCTCTATAAGGTATAAATCATGATAGGATCGATGTTGTGCGAAACTTTACATATTTTCTTCTAAAAATGCTTGCTATATCTTTTGTATCATGGTATATTACTAACTGTCGCTTTTGACGAAAGCTTTTGAAGCTTGTCGAACGGCGTCGAAAAAAAGTGTTGACATCAAGTTAAATACTTGGTAAGATATAAACCTGCGCTGCTGATTGAAGATGATCGGCAAAGCAGCCAACAAGTTCCTTGAAAACTGAACAAATGGATCACGTCAATGTAACACAAGCAAACGTTAATACGTTAGCTTTGAAATGAGCAAGTCAAACACTTTATTGGAGAGTTTGATCCTGGCTCAGGACGAACGCTGGCGGCGTGCCTAATACATGCAAGTCGAGCGGACTTGATGGAGTGCTTGCACTCCTGAAGGTTAGCGGCGGACGGGTGAGTAACACGTAGGCAACCTGCCCTCAAGACTGGGATAACTACCGGAAACGGTAGCTAATACCGGATAATTTATTTCACGGCATGGTGGAATAATGAA
>NZ_JAGGRD010000031.1:0-128664 GCF_018613005.1 Paenibacillus sp. ISL-20 | reverse complement strand
TGGGTAGCACTTCCATTTTACCAAAGAACGGTTTCTTTGCGTCTAAAAAAGTAAGAAATCTGCACGGCGTAGCGGAGAGGACGAATCGATTCCGGACAAGCGTCAGCGCTCGCCTTTGCCCCCACATTTCGTCCTTGCTCAGAACCATTCCAAGAAATGTGGGGGCAACAGCGATGGTAGGAACGATTCGTACATGGAGCGTCTTCTAACAGCAAGAAGGGGGCCTCCCGCAAGATCTAAGATCTTTTGGGACACCCCCTTTGTATTTGTTTTATAGAGGGGTTTTAGCGTGCTGCCCCCATCGTAAAGCTGAAGCTATACGTACGGTTGGAGGGCAGCGTGAACGCTTCATGGATTGGCGCTCCCCAGCTGTCGTCGCCGCCTACGCCCATTTGCTTGTAGTTGATGCGCAGGACGGTTTTATCGCTTGGCGGGAGCTTGTACACATGGTCGCTCCCCTCCAGTTCATCCGGCGTCCATGGCAGGGCGCATAACTCCATGAGGGAGGAGCTTTCGAATCGTAGACCTTCCCCGCTGCTTCCTTCGGTAAGGCTCGCGAAGCGGACATCGGTTTTGTTCCCGCATTCTTGAGGTCTCAGATAAGGAACGAACTGATCGGTCACTTTTCCCGTGTATCGACCGATTTTGGCTCCTGTCTTCCGGTCCCAATAATTATCATGAGGCCCACGGCCGTACCAGCTGAGCATATCGAGACCTTCATCCAGCAAGAACAGCATGCCGATTTCCGGAATGTCAGGCAAGCCGCTGCCCGGAACAAAGGTTGCTTGCACGCGAATGGTTCCGTCCGGGAAGATTCGATACTCCAAGGTCAGTCCGGATATAGGAGCGGTCTCGATCTGATAGTGACTGGAGACCACGACGGCAGGACCTTCCGTATGCCAGCGCAGAGCCAGCAGCTTCCGCTGATCATGGGCCGTTCTCCATACGCCGCAGCGTTCAGGGAGCCGGTTGCCCAGATCGTTATCGGTGATGGCCCGCCAGAAATTCGGTCTGGCCGGTGCGAGCAGGTATTCCTTGCCGTATCGCGCGTAAGATGTCAGATCGCCAGTGCCAAGGTGGAAGCATAATGAAACGGCAGGACCCGTGATGAGAAGCTCTTCATCCGATTCGGTAACCTCTAAGGCTTTCGCCTTTGCAAGAGCGTTTGTTTCCGATTGGCTCGCTATATAGGGTGTTAGCGCGAACTGCTCCCAAGCCTCTTCATGTCCTGCGGGTGCCCACTTGGCGCTCTCCTTCCGAATCAGGGAGACGGTGAGAATCGCTTCTTTTCCATCGTCCTCTATAGGGGAATACGGAATTTTGATTTCGGTATGGTCACCGGGCTGGAGCGAGAGCTGGAGCGTGCCGGATTCGCTTTCTTCTCCGTTCCGTTGAATCTCCCATTTTATAAGATACTGATCGAGATTAGTAAACAAGAAACGGTTGCTGATCCGAATCCGGCCTGCAGCAGGGTCCAAACATTCGAACTTGACGTTCTGGTAGCATTTTTTCACTTCGTCTAGCTTGGGGGTTTTGCTGCGGTCGGCGAAGATCAGGCCGTTTCCGCTGAAATTGCCATCATGCGGCGTTTCGTTGAAATCCCCGCCATACGCTAAATATTCGATGCCGTCCGCCGTTTGGGTGCGGATCGCTTGATCAATCCAGTCCCATATAAAAGCTCCCTGTAAAATGTCATACTTCTCAAACAGCTCCCAATACAGGTGAAGCCCGCCGCAGGAATTGCCCATCGCGTGACTGTATTCGCAAATGATGTAAGGCTTGCTCGGGTTGCTGATTGCATACTTTTCCACTTCCTGAGGTTTTGCATACATGGTGGATTCCATATCGCTAGCCGCCTCGGACGCCCTGTAATGAAAGATCCCTTCATAATGAACGAGCCGCGACGGATCGGCCTCCTTCAGAAAATCGTGCATTGCAATGAAGTTGTCGCCTCCGAAGGATTCGTTGCCAAGCGACCAGATGATGACGGAGGGGTGATTCTTGTCTCGTTGAAACATCGAATTGCAGCGGTCCAATACATTGTCCCGCCACTCGAGCTTGCTGCCGGGGACCGTTTCTTTCAGTTCCTGCTGCCCGTACTCCCAGGTTCCGTGCGTCTCCAGATTCGTCTCATCGATCACATATAAGCCGTATTCGTCGCAGAGGTCATACCATACAGATTGATTCGGGTAATGGGAAGTCCGTACCGCATTAATGTTATGCGTCTTCATCAGTTCAATATCGGTGATCATGTCTTCGCGGCTAAGCGCCCGCCCGGTATCCGGGGAGAATTCATGCCGGTTCACGCCTTTGAACAGAATGCGCTGACCATTAATCCGCATCAATCCGTCCTTCAGCTCGAAGCGGCGGAAGCCCGTGCGGCAGCTTACAGCTCCGCGGCAAACTCCGTCCGTATCCTTCAATGCCAGAACGACGGTGTACAAATTAGGCGATTCCGCGCTCCATTTTTTGGGTTCGGGAACGTCCATGCTCAGGGTGAAGCTGCCCTCATCAATAATGTAATCCGCTATCGTGAGTGCTTGTTTCTTGACCAGCTGACGATCCTGATCGTATAGAAGCGCCTCAAGCTGAAGCTTGTCCTTATCGATGGTTTCATTAAAGTAATTCGTAACGGTTGCGTCGATCTGCAGCTCGGCATTCCGGTATTCGTCATCAAGAACCGGGCGCACGAAGAAATCGGAGATATGGACGGCAGGGACGGAATAGAGGTAGACCTCGCGGAAGATCCCGCTAAGCCTCCAGAAATCCTGATCCTCCAGCCAACTCGCATCACACCAGCGATACACTTCAACAGCCAATTTATTCTCGCCTTCGATTAGATAGGGCGTAATATCGAACTCCGCCGGCGTAAACGTATCCTCGCTGTATCCAACCATCTCGCCGTTCACCCATACATAGAAAGCGGATTCAACACCTTGGAAGCTAATATAAACGGGCTGTTCCTTCCATGTGTCCGGTACCGTGAATTCACGGATGTAGGAGCCTACGGGATTGTATCGCGTCGGCGCGAAGGGGGCTTTCAATTCAGGCTCCGATTCGGACCAGGGGTATCTAATATTCGTATATTGAGGATAGTCATAGCCTTGAAGCTGCCAATGGGAAGGGACGGGCATATCAGCCCAACTGCTGGAATCATAATCGGTCTCGTAGAAATGTTGGATGCGCTCGTCAGGGGTTTCGACAAATGCAAACTTCCACATCCCGTTCAATGACTGATACCAAGGGGACATGGAGTGGGCATGGCTCAGCGCCTCAGACTCTGACGGAAACGTCATCATGTAAGCATGGGCTTTGTGGCGGTTTAGCTGAAAAATATTCGGATTATTATTCCATTCTGGATAACCGTTTGCAGGTGCCTGGTAAATGAATTTGGTACGCAATGTGCTCAGCTCCTCCTAGATTATGGTTTCCTTCTACTGTCAGTATAGAGGGTAATTCGGTACAAGAGTATAAGGAAGTTGCGTTTTTTCTATTAAAAAAGACAGCCGGATTACACACCAGAGCGGTCAGCAGAGGTGAACAGAGCTTTTTTGCAGGAGTCATGCCGTATCTTGATGTGCGTGTTCGCCTCCAGGCTGTTTACATTGGGGAAGGTTTATGAAACAATAGTTAGTAAATGAACGTTCACTAACTATGGGAAGGGGATTACGCTATGGTAAGACCTCGCGAATTTCAAGATGAGGCTATCTTCTACGGTGTCTACCAGGCACTATGCAAAAAAGGATACGGTCAAGCAGCATTAACCGACATCACGCATGAAGTGAATATTTCGCCGGCAGCTTTAATGAAGCGATTCGGTTCGAAGAAGAATTTGTTCCTGGCCTACAGCGATTATGTTATTGAATTAACCAAGCATGCCTTCCAGGAGGCCAGCCTATCCGATCGATCCAGAATAGATGCACTAAAGGCCGTGTTTCAGCATGCGGTTTTACATATGAAAGATCCTGTTGAATTGGCTAACCACACTTCCTTCTATCTGGAAGGGACGAATGATCCGGATTTGTTGGAGAAGACCCGGTACCGACTGCAACTCATCGATGAGTTTACCCGGCAGATGCTGAACCAGGCGATTACGAACAAAGAAATCGCTAGATGCGACGTGGCTATGGTTAGCAGGGTACTGCAAGCCGCCATCAGTGGCGCCATGATGATCTGGATTAAAGAATCAAACCGAACGTTGGACGAACTGTTTGATGAGTGCTTTCAGGTGATATTTGCTCCGCTATGGCATGTCGGTACCCAATCATTTCAAATATAGCAAGGAGGATGGTGATATGCCGATTTTTAAAGGAAGGGAAGTCGATCTGTACTATGAAGTAAAGGGAGAAGGAAAACCACTTGTTTTTACGCATGGGGCCTCATGGAATCATGAACAATGGCGGCTGCAAGTCGATTATTTCGCTCGTCAGTACCAAACCGTGGTGTGGGATGTTCGGGGGCATGGTTCATCTTCCTTGCCGGACGGCAAAGTGGATTCGGAGGATTTTAGCAGGGATTTGGCGGATCTGCTAAGTCATCTCGACGTCGAGAAAGCGATCCTTTGCGGGTTATCCCTGGGTGGGCATATTTCACTGCAGACGGCCGTTCGCTATCCTGACAAGGTCGCAGCCCTGGTACTGATTGGTACTCCGTTCACGAATGCGTTCAATTGGTATGAGCGAATGTTCGTGCCGCTAAATCGCTGGTCCAGTTACTTGATGCCGATGTCCTTATCGGGAAAAATGCAAGGGAAAATGCTATCCAAGTACAATAAGAGCAATCAAGTTTACATAGAGAAAGCCTTTCGTTCCATCCCGCATGCCAACTGGATTCGGATATGGGATGCGGTGACTCGGATGGAGAGCACGCAGGATCTGCATAAGATCCATTGTCCAACCTTGCTTCTTCAAGGAGAGAGCGACACGATGATTCGAAGGCAGCAGGAATACATGCAGGAGAGAATTGCGAATTCGCAATTAAGAATCATTCGGAACGCTCACCATGCAACGAATTTGGATAACCCGGAAGAAGTGAATGAAGCGATCGCCTCGTTTCTGTCGGAGTATGCGATGTAGACTATCCTATTTGCGTCTTGGATCCGCGTTGTTTCTACAGTGCGGATTTTTTTGCAAGAAAAACTTCATCTAAACGCGGTCTGTCTTCTATGATTCGGAATTCATATACTGGATATATCCGAGCTAAAGGGGGGAGCGGCGATCGGTGAGCCCCCTCATTGACACCCCAAAATAGGGTTGCTACAATTTTATGTATATATCTATCGGAATACAAGGGTTAGCAAGGAGGGGACAAACTTGAATCGATCCGGTTCCACAGATCCATTCATACGTAATGAACGCGAAGCCATGATCGCAGCTCGGGCGGATAAGCTTGGGGCCAAATTCGCGGAAAGAGCTCCACGGCACGACTTGGAGGGATCGTTTCCGTTCGAGAATTTTGATGACCTGAAGGAGTCGGGCTATCTGAAACTGACCGTACCTGCATCTTTTGGAGGAGAAGAAGCCTCCGTATACGAAATGATACTTGCCCAGGAACGACTCGCCAGAGGCGACGGCTCTACGGCGCTGGCCGTCGGTTGGCATATCGGGCAAATCCTTCAGCTGCGCCTATCCGGGGCTTGGCCGGAGCACTTATTTGAGAGACTGTGCAAGGACGTTGTAGCAGAAGGCGTGGTCATTAATGAGCTGGCGAGCGAACCTGCGACAGGGAGTCCCAGCCGGGGCGGAAGGCCGGAAACCACGGCACGGCGGGTGTCGGGCGGCTGGCGCATTACCGGACGCAAAACCTTCAGTACGTTAAGCCCGATCTTGAAGCAATTTGTGGTTACGGCCGGTATCGAGCATAGCGAGAAGGTCGGTGCGTTCCTCGTGCGCAGCGGACCCGGAGTCAAGGTCGAGGAAACCTGGAATACGATGGGCATGCGGGCAACGGGAAGCCATGACATGATCCTGGAGGATGTCTTCGTGCCGGAGACAGAAGTGATTCGGGGACTCGATTATAAGAAACCTGAGTTTCCCGTGCCGACGGAAGGCATTCTGCTTCACATCCCGGCTTGTTATATGGGGATTGCTTATGCTGCACGCAATTTTGCCATCGATTTTGCCCGTCATCATAAACCGAACTCCTTGATGGTCCCCATTGCCGAATTGCCGAATATCCAACGGCACATCGCCGAAATCGAAGTGGACCTGCTTACGACCCGCAGCTATTTGTATCAAACCGCCGACCGCTGGGACAAGGAAGTGGAGAACCGCGCTGCGCTCAAGCCTGAGCTGGGTCTTGCCAAATATGTCGTGACCAATGCAGCAGTCCGGATTGTTGACCAGGCCATGCGGATCGTTGGAGGCTTGAGTCTCTCGCGGCAGCTCCCGTTGGAACGAATGTACAGGGATGTCCGGGCGGGTCTCCATAATCCGCCCATGGATGATGTCGTGCTGACGAATCTGGCTAATCGAGCCATTTCGGAAGCGGAGGAGAAGGGAAACTAAAGGGCTCGATATGACGAGATGAGGCCATTTCGAGTATAGTTTGCTTATTGAATTGTGAAGGAATACACAGACAGGAACCGCTGGGGAGGCTGCCTCCGGCAGTTTTTTACGTTGTCTTTTTGATTGGGAATAGCTGTAAAGCGTCCGCGATCCTGGTGACACGGTATTTTGTGTCTAGCATTCAGCAAACCTTCAGCTTAGCCTAAGCCTGGCATAACGTTCCCCTAAGTTTACTTTCAGATTCCCTCTCTATACTTCAAACTGTAAGACAAACCATAACCCTAGAAGGAGAGATGAAGATGAATCCGATAAGTAAAAAAGTATTAGTAAGCAGCATGGCAGCAGCGCTTGTGCTGGGGGGAGCCGGGTACCTTCAGAACAAGGTTTTTGCAGCGGCGAGCACGAACGCTTCCACCACGGTATCCGAGGATGGACAGACGGGGACAGACTTATCGGCTGCGGATGCAGCGAAGAACCGAGATGGAAAGTGGATGGATCATAAGGCGGGCGGCCCTCGCGGCGGCAATATCGTCAAAGAGACGGCCGAGATCCTGGGACTGACGGAGGCAGAGATCCGGACGGCGCTTGAAGCGGGCAGCACGTTTGCCGAAATTGCCGAAGGCAAGGGGATGACCCAATCCGTGTTCGTCCAGAAGCTGACCGAGCTGGAAACCGCCAAGATCGATGAGCGCCTGAGTGAAGGCGGTATAACGGAAACCGAAGCAGCCGAGTGGAAAGAGGGGCTGAGTGCCCGCCTTACGCAAATGGTAGAGAGCAGCGAAGTCGGTTTTGGAAAAGGTCATGGCAAAGGCGGCCGAGGTTTCGGCAAATTCGGTAATCCGGAGGAAATCGCAGCTTTGCTCGGATTGTCGGAGGACGAGTTGAAGGCGGAAATGAAGGAAGGGCAATCGCTAGCCGAGATAGCCGCCTCGAAGGGGATTGCAGAGGATCAATTGGTTCAGAAGCTGAAGGATGAAATGACCGAGCCCTTGAAACAGTGGATTAACGAGAAGCATACGGATGCCGATAAATCCGCAGCTGCTGCAGCGGATACGGAGGAGGAAGCGAAATAACATACTGAATGGGATCGTTTTGGGAGACTGGATGATATTCTGTTAAGAATACATTCAGTTTCTTTTTATTATTTTGTATGCTGAGGATGGCAGATATCATTTTTTTTCGCGGATAGTGTTGACCTTAACGTTACGTAAAGGTGTACATTGATATTGTCAGGAGGTGAAACCATGGAATACACGGTGCAGAAGCTTGGAAAGTTGGCAGGAATAAGTACCCGGACGCTCCGTTATTACGATGAGATTGGCATTCTGAAGCCGGCCAGAATCAACTCGTCAGGATATCGGATCTATGGGCAGGAGGAGGTCGACCAATTGCAGCAGATCTTGTTTTACCGGGAGCTCGGACTTCCATTGGACGGGATCAAGGAGATTATGACCTCACCATCCTTCAACCGGGCCCAGGCGCTCCAGGAACACCATGCGCAGCTCCTAGACAAAAGAAGGCAATTGGATTTGCTGATTGCCAATGTGGAGAACACGATCGCCTCCGCCGAAGGGAGAAAGACCATGAGTGACCAAGAGAAATTCGAAGGATTCAAGCAGAAGCTGATTGATGATAATGAGAAGAAATACGGTAAGGAAATTCGCGAGAAGTATGGCGAAGAGACTGTGAATAAATCCAATGCCAAGCTGAAAAACATGACGCAAGCGCAGCATGAGGAAGTAACGCGTCTGGCTGATGAGCTGTACGAGACGCTGGCTGAAGCGTTTAAGCAAGGCGACCCTGCCAGTGAGCTGGCCCAGAAGGCGGCCGATCTTCACAAGCGTTGGCTCACCTATTATTGGAACGATTACAGCAAAGAGGCCCACGCGGGCCTTGCTCAGATGTACGTTGACGATGAGCGCTTTACCGCCCATTACGATGCGAAGCAGCCCGGAACGGCAGTGTTCCTCTGCGATGCGATTCTGATCTACACCGGCATGAACTCTTCATCATAGAAAGGCTGGTTGTAGGTACAGCCTCTTGAACATGATACGGGACCCTTTCCCTGCGCTTAACACGCAGAGGAGAGGGTCTTTTTTTATATGGTATCCCTTGCAGGTCCATGCTCTGCTCACCCTGCTGCCGAGTAGGGAGTACCTAAACAATTGTCTCGACTTTCGGGAGGAGGGTTCCCGTCGAAACCATGTCCCCCAATTTCCACAATTAACCTCTTGTTTCCGAAGGGGAAGTAATGGTTAGATGAAACGTGGACTATTTTACACAAAACCTACACCATGGGTGATGACTTATATAGCGAGGGTAGAGTATGGATCAAATTGTACAGCAAGTAGTGAATATCTTTAATGATTTTTTATGGTCTAAGCTGCTCATCGTATTGCTGATTGCCGTTGGCCTGTATTTCACGGTGGGAACCAAGTTTCTGCAGTTTCGCCTGATCGGCGAGATGTTCCGGGTAATCCGCGAACCCAAGAGTAAAGCGAAGGGCAGCATTTCGCCTTTTCAGGCATTTGCCATCAGTATGGCTGCCCGTGTCGGGACAGGGAATATAACCGGGGTTGCTCTGGCCATCTCGCTTGGGGGACCCGGGGCCGTATTCTGGATGTGGATTATTGCGCTTATCGGTTCGGCATCCAGCTTTATCGAAAGTACGCTGGCCCAGATCTATAAAGTAAAAGATGGGGCGGGCGGTTATCGCGGCGGTCCCGCTTATTACATGCAGCAAGGATTAAAGAAACGGTGGATGGGCGTGTTGTTTGCGATCCTGATCACCTTGTCCTTCGGTCTTGTCTTTAATGCGGTCCAATCCAATACGATTACGATTGCTTTCGAGAATTCATTCGGGACCGATCGTTTAACCATCGGAATTATTATGGCGGTTATCTTCGCCGTTATCATCTTTGGCGGCGTGAAGCGGATCGCCAAAATGTCGGAGCTGATCGTTGTTGTATTGGCTGTGGTGTATGTCGGTGCCGCGCTGTTTATCGTATTAGCCAACATTACCAAGCTGCCGGAAGTTTTTGCTCTTATCGTCAAAAGCGCGTTCGGCTATGAGCAGGTCGTTGGCGGATCGATCGGTGCCGCTCTCATGAACGGGATCAAAAGAGGGCTGTTCTCCAACGAAGCCGGCATGGGGAGCGCGCCTAACGCAGCGGCTACCGCAACGACAAGCCATCCTGCCAAGCAAGGGCTGGTGCAGGCGCTGGGCGTAATGATTGATACGCTGGTCATATGTACAAGCACCGCCTTCATTATCCTTTTTACCGGTGCTTATCAGCAGACCGGACTTGATGGAATCGCCCTGACTCAGACTGCGCTGGGCATGGAGATGGGGGCATGGGCGTCCGACTTCCTGGCGATCATGGTCTTCCTGTTTGCGTTCAGCACGCTGATCGGCAATTATTACTACGGCGAAACCAATATTGAATTTTTAAAGTCGAATCGGGCATGGATATGGGTCTATCGGGCTTGTGTGCTGGCCATGGTCATCTTCGGCTCCGTTACCAGCGTGAAGCTGGTGTGGGATTTGGCCGACCTGTTCATGGGATTGATGGTGATTGTGAATCTTGTGGCCATTACGCTGCTTTCCCGAACGGCCTTTGCCGCGCTTCATGACTACTTGAAGCAGAAACGTGCTGGTTTGGATCCTGTCTTCACCAAAGACAGCATCAAAGGGCTGCAGGATGTGGAATGCTGGGATGGACATAATAACCCATCTTCTGAAGCGCAATAATATCGAATATCGTGAAATGGAATCGTTACGGTAGCTGCGTGTCTTTAGCTGCTGTAACGATTTTTCTTATTTTACCGTAACATTTGCGGGATCAAACCGTTGTCTAAATGAGAAGGGGAGAGGAGATGAATACGGATTGATTAATCGGATGACCTGGCGGACAAGGGTGAAGAAGTTTATAAATGCTTTGTTAGCTGCGTTAATGGTATTTTTGATTTATGGCATGTATTATTCAGCCGTCCACATCTACCATGATAAATCCGGCCTGAACAATAAATTCTTAAGGTCAGTCATGACAATGGTTGAATTGCATGAGAGTGGACTTATCGTAGATAAACGAAGCTCGTCTTTGGTTGAAGTGACGCCGTTCCTCACCCAGAAGAAAACGCTGAACGTGTATAAGGATGTGGGGGAATGGCAGTTAATTGTCGGAGAGCTTCACGCGAAGAAGGGGTTATGGGGAGAACTGACCTATTCCATTGAAGAACAGGGGCCTTATCTGAACCGAGATGAAAGAAATCCTTTTTACCTGCACTCTGCGCTGCTGGAGGGTGGGAAGATTAAAGACTCCCCTCATCCGAATGATGCAATGAACCAGTTAGAGAAACTTGAAGACGGTAACGTAGTGGAATTATTCTTCTCGCTTCGAACGCTTAAGTCACCGGAGCAGGTCTTGGAGCTCTTGTCGGGCTATGATGTTAGAGCAACCAATATGGCTGTTTATGCAGGTGAACTGAAGGAATTCAAGCCGGGTAATTATAGCTCTAGCGGCTCTGATCACGTGATTCCCCATCTTACATTAAGGCCCAAGGTTCAGTTTGGCGATAATCATTCTCTTTCTAGTTGGCATACTTTCTTCTCACTGGATGCCGGGATAACGGATCATGTGCAGCAACTAATCGCCGACGTTGAATGGATGACCAACAACATCAAATATAACGGCGTGGATGAAGACACAAAGCGTCTGGCTTACTTGAAGAAAAATGGGGTTCAAGTTTACGGCGCAACCGTTACGGGACCTGTGCGGGAGTTGGAGAAGCTAAAGGAGGAACAGGGATTTTGGGGATTCCGTTTGGGCCGGATCGAGGTATGGAATTGGAGTTAAGAGAGCTTGGGCTGCCAACCTTTGCATATCATACAAGAATGAGTTGGTGGGTCGCGCTTCCATTTTACCAAGAAACGGTCTCCTTTCGTATTTCTAGCGGAAAGGACGAAACGATTCGTACACGGAGCGTCTCCTAACAGAAAAAAGGGGATCCCGTCAGATCTAAGATCTTTATGGACACCCCCATTTTGTTAAGAATAAGCCATATTAGACCATTGCTAAGCAATCTTCATAAACTACGTTAAATATTTATCCCGCAGAATATTCAGGTGATGAAGCTCATGCCCAGCAATGACATAGGCGGCTGCCCGGGCGGAGAGCGGGTAATTGTTGAATGTACCTTGACGCAGCAGCGCTTCCTCCGTCAAGCTTCCAACCAGTGTAATGGTAGACTGCCTGACGGCAGCATAATCCTTAAGGGCTTCCCGTAACGGGAGATGGCTGAAGGGAGAATTCTGGACAAAAATCTCCCGGTCGTATCCCGAAAATTCACGGGCATCCCCACGCGCGATGTAGAGAATGCGGTAGTTCCATAAGCGCTCTACATCGGCGATGTGTCCGACCACCTGTTTTAGACTCCATTTCCCTTCCGCATAACGAACATTCGCTTGTTCTTCCGTCAGATCGCTGAGCGATCTCAACGTTTCATCATGCTGCCGCTGCAATACCTCGGCAATATGGCCTTCGGGGACAAGAGAGACGTATTTTTCGGCGAGGAGCAAATATTCATTAGAATCAGGCCTTGTATTCATAACAAGTTCCTCCAGATCAATTAATAAGAGCTTAAGTTAAAATTATGCCGACAGGTCAAAATCAATGAATGGATCAGGTTGCTTGTGCCCAGATTAGATGGACGATGCCGTTCCAATAGCGTTCCGTCTTCACGATATTCAGTTCCGAGGCATTCGCGATCTGGATCATGTCCCTATTATAATGACAGCCGGATATCCGCCGTGCTGCGGGGTTGATTAGATGCTGCATGGCGCCAAGGAACCGGTTCGTGCTCATGCCATGCTCCAGCAAGTAAACGCGGCCGCCGGGTTTGACCCAGCGGTTTATTTTATTCAAAGCTTTGACCGGATCTTCATAGCCGCATAGCGACAGGGTAGATACAACGCAATCATAGGAACGTTCCGGCAGCTCCAGCGTCTCGATATCCCGTTCCAGGAAATTGGCCCGAATGCCAAGCTCGGAGGCCATCCACCGCGCACGGCTTAGCATCTCAGGGCTGAAATCGACAGCCGTTACGTTCACCTTATCGCGATGATAAAAGGGGAAATTCGCGCCGGCGCCGACAGCTACCTCAAGCACGTCACCCTCTACATCCTGAAGCAGCCGCTGTCTCCATTCACCGAGCCTCCGTTGCCTGGTGTTCCTTTCATATATCGCTGCCTGTTTATTGAACTTCCGAATGAGGGATTTCTTATTCACGCGGAATTCTCCGGGCAACGCCGGTTTTGACTGCTGCCTTCACGACAAGCTCCCGGATGGCTTTCACGACGTTCTGGTTGAATACACTTGGAATAATATACGACGGGTTGCGTTCCTCATCCGATACGGCGGATGCAATGGCTTCGGCTGCAGCCAGCTTCATCTCCTCATTAATCGTGGTCGCTCTGCAGTCCAGGGCCGCACGGAAAATACCCGGGAAGCAGAGGACGTTATTAATCTGGTTCGGATAATCCGAACGTCCGGTTGCAATGACGCCTACAATATCCTCGACCTCTTCCGGTTTAATCTCGGGCGTAGGGTTTGCCATTGCGAATACGATCGGTTGATCGGCCATGGCTTGTACGTCCTCACGGCGGAGCAGGCCGCCGGCAGAGAGGCCGATGAACACGTCGGCACCTTGGATCACTTCACGCAAGGAACCTTCGACTTTATTCGGGTTCGTATGCTCTGCGTACCATTGCCACATACTATTGCTGTATGCATGTCCGGCTACCAGTGCACCTTCGCGATCGACGCCAATGATGTCCTTGACGCCTGCCGACAGGAGGATTTTGCTGCATGCTACGCCCGCAGCACCGATTCCGCACACTACGACTCTAACTTTATCGATCGATTTGCCGACAATTTTGAGGGCATTAATGAGTGCGGCATACAGAACCACCGCCGTACCGTGCTGATCATCATGGAATACGGGAATATCCAACTCATCCCGAAGTCGTTGTTCGATCTCGAAGCAGCGCGGGGAGGAGATATCCTCGAGGTTGATGCCACCAAAAGCCGGAGCCATTGCTTTGATGCAGGCGATAATCTCTTCGGTATCCTGGGTATCCAGGCAGATCGGAAAGGAGTCTACGCCTGCAAACTGTTTGAAGAGCATCGACTTTCCTTCCATGACCGGCATGGCCGCATAAGGACCGATGTTGCCCAAACCGAGTACGGCGCTTCCGTCCGAGATGACGGCCACCGTATTTCTTTTAATTGTAAGCGTAAAGGCTTTTTTCGGGTCCTCTTGGATGGCTGCACATACGCGGGCAACATCTGGCGTATAGACGCGCGACAGGTCATCACGGTTTTGGATTGGGATTTTGGGCTGGGTTTCGATCTTGCCGCCGAGATGCAGCAGGAAGGTGCGGTCCGAAACGTTGACGAGCCGGACGCCCTTTAGATTTTTCACTGAATTTGTAATTTTACCGATATCCACGCTGTCAGTAACCGTAATAGTAATATCGCGTACGGTAATGTGGCCGCTCGCCTGAATGACGTCAATGGCTACCATGTCTCCCCCCGCTTCAAATATGGCGGATGCAACTTGACCGAATTTGATTTCTTGTGTATTCATTTCTAGTCTGAGGATAATGCTTTTTCCTCCGAGTCCATTGTTTTCCATTGCTACCTCCAAGTGTTTGATCGATTTCGTCCTTCTGAGTGTATGTAGCTGTGCAAAATGTTAACGTTATCATAGTTCGCTGAGCAGTGGTCAATTTCCTGTTTCATTGCAAAGAAACCGTGATATATATAAGAAGAATTTATTGGAAATGCGAATGCCAGGGAAGTATAATCGAAAGCATCTTATTGTGAAGGAGAGAGCTGCCATGAATGCCAGAATCGAGGAGCTTGAAAAGCGTTTGACGACCCAGCATCATAAGGACCTGTTCCTTCAGATGAAACATACGTTGAAAGCCGTTGATGATTTGGCCGAACAGCACCGGGTCTACCAGGCTGTTCAGGCACTCAGTGGGACACGCATTGTGGGGACGGAGGAACATGTTTATTTCGACACCTTGAATCAGGTCAAGGAACAAATTTTGCATACCCTGGAGCTGACGATTGAGGATTTGGAGCACAAAGGGGATAAACATTATACGAAGCATTTTAAGGACGGCGTGGAATAGAAGTCGTTCTGCCGAACAGAACGCGGATAAAATGTTTGGATGATAGCAAGAATCCCCAGGGATTCTTGCTTTTTTTATATTTTGTTTTTTTGATTGTTTTCAGCAATGTCCGTCATTTTCATAATATTTTGGGTTACATATTTATCCGATTTCATTGAAATGTGTAACAAATCGTTGATTAGTATTATGGGATACGGCTTCCGGATGCTTTAAAATAATGATAGTACTGGTAAAGCTTGGACAATGCAGTTTGATGATTTCCAAGTTCAGTCAAGTCAGATAGCAACAACTGTCTCAATGGAAGGGAGGTGGCCTGAGAAGCCCAGAGGTTTTGTAAACGCTTTAATTATTATTTTATATTAAAGGAGGAAGAATTGTATGACTTTAAGTTTGCCGAACAAAGCTTGGCTCAAGCATCTAATCATTGCCGGTTCCACGATGTTAGTGATGACCTTATTCATGGTATTATTTGCGGATAAAGCTTTTGCCCACGGGTATGTCGATTCTCCAGGCAGCCGCGCCATTCTGTGTAAGCAGGGGCAAAATACCGATTGCGGCGCAATCGTGTATGAGCCTCAAAGCTTGGAAGCTCCTAAAGGCTGGCCGAACGCAGGCCCCGCCGATGGCAAAATCGCCAGTGCAGGCGGCGCGTTCCCTAAACTTGACGAGCAATCCGCAACTCGCTGGAGCAAAGTAAGCATTTCCCCGGGAACCACAACGTTCCAATGGCATTTGACAGCCAACCATGCAACGGCAAGCTGGAAATACTACATTACGAAAGATGGCTGGAATCAAAATGCTCCGCTGAGCAGAGCTTCGTTTGATCTGACGCCTTTCTGCTCCATTGACTACGGCGGTGTAAAACCTCCGACAAACTATGCGTCCACTTGTAACGTTCCTGCTAAATCCGGTTACCATGTCATTCTGGCGGTATGGGAAGTAGCTGACACACCTAACGCTTTCTATAACGTCATCGACGTGGACTTTGGCGGTGGCGGTGGAACTCCGGATCCAGGCGTACCAGCACCGACAGGACTTACTTCCCCATCCCAAACCAACAACAGTGTTTCCTTGGCATGGGCAGCTTCCACCGGTGCTTCCAGTTACGAAATTTACCGTAACGGATCTCTTGTGGGTACATCCACAACAACCTCCTATACCAATACGGGGTTAGCCGAAGGAACGTCCTATACGTATACTGTGGTAGCCGTAAGCAGTACGGGCAGCAAATCATCAGCATCCGCCCCGCTTACCGTGTCAACATCCGGAAGCTCAACGACCTATCCGGCATGGAATGCAACAGCCGTTTACTTAGGTGGCAGCAAAGTCAGCTACAACGGCGTGAACTATGAGGCAAAATGGTGGACTCAAGGCGAAACTCCTGGATCTGCCGATGTTTGGAAGGTCATCCCTTAATCGAATAGTGTGAGAGGATCCGGCGTCTTATGACTGCCGGATCTTTTTTTTAAGCAGCCGAGGAGGGAATGGGGTAGTGGGTTCTTGATATGTGTAGAGGAAATAGCTCCCGTCGGCTACGTATTGACCCTGGTGGCTCTTGGAATTACCTATCGAAATGTTGTGGGTTCACTGACTGTCGATGTTCTTCATTCGAAGATTTCATGGCCTTCGTCAACTTTAACGGACCCTAGTTCCGTTATTTAAGATCATAACCCGGTTTTTCACAATGTACCGGACTCCAGATCCGCTATTATGAGAATTACGGGAGCAAATACCGATTAAAACAGCAAATAAGGTTTGCTGGGTCCGCTAAAGTTACTAAAAGGGCTGTTTTCTAAGAGTTAAGGTATTCTGAGTCCGTTAGGAAGTCCTCACACCAAAGAACAAGTTGAGTTTTGGACATATTGAATGATATGGCGATCGTATTTTTGGACGTACAGTGAATTTCTGCTTATTGCCCTTTTGGTCTAAGCGGGGGGAATCGCAGTCCGCTCCCCAACTAGTCTTAATGGTAGCAGAAGAGCTATCCTTGAGAGTTAAAGGCAGCATGAGCTTGTTGTCACTTGGATGGTAAACATAGCAGTGGAATAGAAATAAATAAGCTGCCGGCAAGCAGCAGCTTGATCAGGGCACCCTAGGGGTGCCTTTTGTGTTTTCTGTAAGAAGGATGTTTAGGTATGCCAGGTACGCAATGGTACGTAAAGGTATGCAATGGTATGCCAAGGTATACAAAGTGCGCAAGCCTCAAACCCTGTACACGGTAATGCCCCGTTCCTGAAACGGCCTGATATCCGAGTCAGAAGCCTCAGTACCGGTGACGAGGGTATGTATCGCGCTGTTGGGAGCGACCGTGTGCAGAGACAGCTTGCCAATCTTGCTGTGGTCGGTGACCACGACAATTTCGCCGGCGGCCTGAATCATATTCTGTTTGGCAGGGACGAGCAGCGCTTCCGGGTGCATGAGGCCATGCTGAGGATGCAGGGCGGGGG
Source organism: Paenibacillus sp. ISL-20 (assembly GCF_018613005.1). Lineage (NCBI taxonomy): Bacteria > Bacillati > Bacillota > Bacilli > Caryophanales > Paenibacillaceae > Paenibacillus > Paenibacillus sp. ISL-20. The sequence goes on along the minus strand of NZ_JAGGRD010000031.1, from coordinate 111,511 downwards.
TACCGATGAACGCTTTCTCGACATGCAGGGATTTCAGCACATGGTCGGTAAACATGCCGTTTAGCATATAACTCGAGGGGTACAACTCCCCGCCGGTCAGAATGACTTTGATTCCCGGAGCATCGCGAAGCTCAACAGCGACGTTCATATCGTTCGTAATGACCGTAATGTCCGAGCGGTGCACAAGATGCGTCGCAATATGAAGGGTGGTTGTTCCCGAATCAATGATGATATTTTCCCCGTCTTCCACAAGCGAAGCCGCAAGCTGACCGATGCGTATTTTCTCGTCCCGGTGAAAGTTGGTTCGCTCATTAAAGGATGGCTCGTTATGCGTCCATTGCTCCATGATGACCCCGCCATGTGTGCGCTTCAAAGCGCCTTCCTGTTCAATCTCCGCCAGATCGCGGCGAATGGTGGCCGTGTGAACACCGAATTCCGATGCCAGCGCAGCAACCGTTGCTGTTCGGTATTGCCTTACGTAATCAATGATCCTTTTCTTTCGTTCATGTGCCAGCAATCGATAATTTCTCCCTTCCTAAATGGACAATGAGCTGTAGAGGTGCGTTTGTACATACAATGCGCATTTTTGCTCTTTTATGCTTAAGGATTCCATGTCTTAATAGTGTACTCCCATTATGTTAATTCCATGTTAAATCCCTTGATGCGAAGCGAATTTACAAAATCCGTACGAAGGTCTAACACTCTCCTAATATTGCACATCTACAATCGAATTAAATAAAAATGAACAAAAGTGATCATTGTATGTGCATTTGATGCGTACTTATTATCAGGTGCATGTAAGGGATTTCATTTTTATGGATTCATTGATTTTTGCTTGTCATGACAACATCATTACACTTTCGTGAGGGGGATCGCTCTTGGCATCCATTGAATTTGTGAAAGTAAGCAAGTCGTTTGATCGTCAAACCGTTATCCAGGACCTGGATCTTACCATCGAAGACGGAAAATTCACCGTGCTGGTCGGTCCGTCAGGTTGTGGAAAAACAACGCTCTTAAGGATGATTGCAGGCATTGACCCTCAAACCTCCGGTTCCGTTCTTATCAATGGCAAGGATGTTACGCGAATTGCACCGGGGAAGCGCGGCGTGGCCATGGTATTTCAGAATTACGCAATCTACCCAACGATGTCGGTCCGCGAGAATATCGAGTTTGGTCTCGTGAACAACAAGGTTCCCAAAGCCGAGCGTACACGTCTGGTGGAGACCATAGGGGCAACCGTGGGACTGAACGATTACTTGGATCGTAAGCCTTCTACCTTGTCTGGCGGACAACGGCAGCGAGTGGCTTTGGCCCGAGCGATGGTTAAGGATCCGTCCGTATTCCTGATGGATGAGCCGCTGTCCAATCTGGATGCCAAGCTGAGGGTTCAGATGCGGATCGAGCTGATTGAACTGCACAAGAAGCTGGGAGCGACCTTTGTCTATGTGACCCATGACCAAATCGAGGCGATGTCGATGGCAGACACCATCGTGCTTATGAACAAAGGCGTCATTCAGCAGGAAGCGCCGCCTGAAGTGGTGTACCGCGAGCCCAGCAATCTGTTTGCGGCCCAGTTTATCGGGGTTCCCCCCATGAACATTGCCCCGCTGGGCGACGATGGCACCACATTCGGATTCCGTCCGGAGAGCGTTGTGATCGGAACAGAACCGGAGTCGTTTCATTATATGACCAAGGGTGAGATCATCACGCGCGAAATGCTGGGCTCCGAGACAATTTATCAGGTGAGGACGACGGAGGACCAGGCCTTCATGGTGAAGTGCCAGGATGACAAATTCCATGTCGATCAGGAGGTATATCTCGGCGTACCGGCGGATAAATTGTTTTTCTTCGGGGCGGATGAGAACCGGATCGAAGAGCAGGACGCCCACTATAGGGAGTTCATGGAGCGGCTGAGAGGGCTGGCTCATGGATAAGAAGCGGATTTGGGAAGGGATCAGGCCCTATGTGCTGATCGCGCCGGCCATGGCGGGTATCATGCTGTTTGTGATGTATCCGGTAGGTTATCTGATTTACTTAAGCCTGTTCAAATACAACCTGATGAACAAGGACAAGAGCAAGTTTGTCGGACTGGACAATTTCACCCAGATTCTGGGCCGTGGGGATTTTTACAAAGCGCTCTGGAACACCTCCGTCTATACAATCGGCGTCGTGATTCTTACCATGCTGCTGTCCCTGTTGATTGCGGTGTGGCTTAACAAAAAGGGGCATTTCAATGCGGTTGTTCAGGCTGGGATTTTCACGCCGCACGTCGTTTCCATTGTATCGATCTCGCTGGTCTGGCTGTGGCTGATGGAGCCGAATCAAGGACTTCTCAACTATCTGTTCAAGCTGGTGGGGCTCCCGCCTTCCGCATGGCTCCAAAGCTCCAAGACCGCATTGATATCCGTAATTATTGTATCGGTCTGGCAGGCCATCGGTTATTACACCCTGATCATTGTGGCAGCCCTGCAGAGCATATCGCCAAGCATTTATGAAGCGGCCGCGCTGGATAATGCCAGCAGGTTCAAGGTGTTTTATAAAATCACATTGCCGATGATTTCGCCACAGCTGTTTTTTATCCTGATCATCATGACGATCGGTTCCTTCAAAGTATTCGATACCGTTCAGGTGATGACAGGCGGAGGACCGAATAATGCAACGACCACGCTTGTGTATTACATATACGGCTTCCGGACGACCAACATCGGTTATTCGGCTGCGACAGGCGTCGTGCTCATGGCCATTATCGGATTGCTTACGTTCATCTATTTCCGGCTGCTGTCCAAGAAGGTCCATTATCAATAAGGCTTTGGCCATGCAGAAAGGAGGTACAGTTTGAAGACCTTTGACTTAAAAATCGTATGGACGGCGCTGGGCTATTTGCTGAAGGCCGCAGTGCTCATGATTTTCATCTTCCCGTTTCTGTGGATGATCTCCACATCACTCCAGACATTCCGGGAAACGATGACGTTTCCACCGACGTGGTTTCCAGCCTCGCCGCAATGGGGCAACTTCGCGGAGGCGATGAATGCAGGTCCTTTTCTGACCTATTTCAGGAACTCCGTTGTCGTTACCGGATCCATCATCGTTCTGCAATTTCTGATCATGATCCCGGCCGCGTATGCATTTGCGAAGTATAAGTTTCCGGGAAAAACGCTGCTGTTCGGCATGATCCTTCTGGCATTCATGATCCCGGGTCAGGTTACGTTCATACCGGTCTATCTGATGATGGCAGATTGGGGATTAGTCAAAACCTTGCTGCCGCAGATCATCCCGTTCATCTCGAATGCCTTCGGCATCTTCCTGCTGCGGCAGTACTTCATGCAGATTCCGGAGGAAATCATTGAAGCGGCCCGTCTTGATAATGCGAGCGAATTCAAAATCATTCGGAAAATCATGGTTCCCATGTCGAAACCGGCACTTGCGACCATCGCGCTGTTCAGCTTTGTCAGTCACTGGAATGACTATTTCTGGCCGCTCGTCATGACCGATTCAGCTGCCGTCCGGCCGCTGACCCTGGGGATCGCCATGCTAAGGGAGACCGAGGGCATCAGCAACTGGCATATCATCATGGCCGGCAATGTGATTCTGGTGGTGCCCATCCTGCTTGTGTATGTATTCTGCTCGAAACACATCGTGAAGGCTTTTGTTTATTCAGGTATTAAATAATTCCAGGAAATAACAGGGTTCGGCAATTCATAATCGAATGATTAATGGAGGAATGAGTCATATGAAATCCAAATGGTATACACTGCTATCCGTCATTATACTGTTCAGTTTGCTTGCCGCGTGTGGTGGTGGGGGAACTTCCGGTGATACGGGCAAAGCGCCGGGAAGCGTGGGAACCGAAGCCCCGTCCGGAGACAAAGGGGAAACTACAGTTCAGTTCTGGCACTCGTTGGGAGGCAAGAACGGGGAATACATGGATGCACTTATTCAGCGCTTTAATGCATCCCATGAGGATATCGAAGTGGTAGGCACCTTTCAGGGGAGTTATGACGAGACGGTAACCAAGCTGCAGCAAGCGATAGCCTCCGATACCGGTCCGGATGTCAGCATGCTGGAGCGAGCCTATGTTCAGATGTTCGCAGATTCGGAAGTGCTTGAGGATCTGACGCCTTATCTTGAAGGCTCTGGCATCAGCGCCGATGACTTTACGCCGGGGCTGATGGGACACTCCGTCTTCAATGATCAATTGGTATCGCTGCCGCTGAACCGTTCCACCCCGATTCTGCATGTGAACAAAACATTGCTAGATGAGCAGGGGCTGCAAATTCCGACCACATGGGAGGAGCTGAATGAGGTCGCAAATGCGCTTGTAGTCAAGGAAGGCAGCGAGTATAAACGATACGGCGTTACGATGCCCTATGACACTTGGTATCCGATTGCCATGATCTCGCAGGCGGGCGGCACTTTCTTCAATGATGACAATACGTCGATCGGCTTCGGGGATAACGGTGTCGGCGCCAAGATGATCGCTTACCTTAAAGACCTGCAGAGCACAGGCGCCTTGTATTATCCGCCGGCTCAGGATTCCGGCAACATTGTGAACAGCATGTTTGTGGAAGGCAAGGTCGGAATGATGTATCAATCTACGGGATCGATTGGCGGGTTGTCCAGCGCGGTGGATTTTGATTACGTCACAGCGTTCCTGCCTAAGGACGAAGTGTATGCGAATCCGACCGGAGGCGCGAATGTGACGATGCTGTCCTCTTCCAAGAACAAGGAAGCGGCATGGGAATTCATCCGGTGGTTGGAGATGGAAGAGGAAGGCGGTCTTGAATTTATTTTGCAATCTGGCTACCTGCCATTCACGAAGAAGATGGTGGAGTCGGAGCAGATCCAAGAGCTGTGGGCCAAAGAACCGAACCGCAAAGTCGCTTATGATCAGCTGGAATTTGCCGTCGATACCAATAAGGACGTGGCATGGCCGGAGATTATGCATGAGTTCTTCTCGGCTATGGAAGCGATCATGTACGACAGCAAGGATATTCCGGCTACGCTGGATACCTTCAAGAAAGAGACGGAACGGATTTTGGCCCAATAACAACTGGTAAAGGAGTGGCAGGACATATGATCGAACGACTACGGGAACCATCCTGTACAATGGTGGCTGCACACCGCGGGTATAAATCAGCTTATCCGGAAAATACGCTGCTGGCCTTTCGCAAGGCGCTGGAGTTAGGCATAGATATGCTGGAGTTTGATCTCCGGCTGACGCTTGATAAGGAAGTGGTGGTTATCCATGATGCAACGGTTCAGCGTACGACGAGCGGCGCTGGCGAGGTGAGGGATTTTACGCTTGCGGAACTGAAATCTTTGGATGCGGGCGGCTGGTTCGCTCGGGAGTTTGAAGGATTGAAGATCCCGACGCTTGCGGAGCTATGCGAGCTGTTCCGGGAATATCCCGAAGTTCTGTGCAACGTGGAGATTAAGCCAAGCCCTGATGCCAAAGAGGCTGCAGACCTGGCGGTTGATGTGCTGAACCAATACGGGTACCTGCCGCGCTGTGTATTCACCTGTTTCGATGCAGAAGTTCTGACGCATATTCATGATACGCATGGTCTGAAGACACAGGGCTTTCCGGGTGAGAAAATGTCCCGATTTGTCTTCGAGGAGGATGGAACCTACTCCAAGATGTGGGCAATCGGCGTAGAGATGTCGCTGCTTACGCCAGAGCTCGTTGTCCGGTTCCAGGAACAGGGGCTGCTGGTCTGGAGCTATTGCCCGGACGATGAGGAGAGTGTCAGCTATTCGCTGGAATGCGGGGTTACCGGTATGACCTGCAATAACCCCCTTCCGGCGCTGGCGATGATCGGAAAGAAGGGCACGCGGATATGACCTCCATTTTATCGAATATCCGAAGTTTGGCGGCGCATTTACCTGCTAGGCAGCTTTCGAATCTGGACGAAGTGGAGTCGATTCAGATCCAGTCCGGAGCTCTACGCGAGGTCGCGGGTTACCTTGAGACAAAACAGTGGACCTCGGTGGTGATGGTCGTAGACGGCAATACTTATGACATAGCGGGCCTGCCGCTTGCGAACCTGCTTACAAAATCCTCGATTGAGGTCCAAGTTACCAAGCTTCTTCCTGACCGGAAGGGAGATGTTATCGCGGATGAGGTTTCCCTGATTCAGGTCATACTGGATATCCAGCAGAGCAGGGCGAAGGCGGTGCTTGCGGTAGGTGGGGGAACGATTCACGATATTAGCCGGTACGCTGCTTATACCGCGGGTATCCCATTCATCTCGGTACCCACGGCCGCTTCGGTGGATGGATTTAATTCCAAGGGAGCGCCCATCATTATACGGGGTGAGAAGAAGACGATTCCCGCTATTGGACCGAGCGCGATTTTTGCGGATGTCGATATTCTCATGTCGGCTCCCCCGCAGCTTACCGCGGCCGGGTTCGGGGATATGCTGGGCAAGTACACGTCCCTGTTCGACTGGAAATTCGGCAGCCTGGTGGCTGATGAACCCTATTTGCAAATTTCGGCGGATATTACGCGATCCGCGCTCAATCAATGCGTGAACGGGGTCGAGCAGATTGGGAAGCGAACCGAGGAGGGTGTACGCATCTTAATGGGTGCGCTCGTTGAATCGGGCTTAGCCATGCTGCTGTTCGGTCAATCCCATCCGGCTTCAGGCTCGGAGCATCATCTGTCCCACTATTGGGAGATGGAGTTTATCCGGCTAGGGGAGAAGCAGCTGCTGCACGGTGCCAAGGTGGGTGCCGCTTGCGTGGAAATCTCGAAGCTGTATCACCGTCTTGGGGAACAGGGGCTTGAGATGTACAGAAGCGCCTCCGTAGGTGCGAATGACACTGCACTTCGGATCACGCAGCATTGGAACGAAATCCGGTCGCAAATAATGCAAATCCCGGAACCGGTAGAGCTGGCCGATCTGATGCGCTCGGTTGGCGGACCAGCCGGGGTATCGGAGCTTCCGATCCAAAGCGAGCTGCTAAAGCGGAGCCTGGGTGAAGCCCACAAGGTTCGAAACAGTCGGTACACGCTGCTCCATGCCTATAATGAACAGGGATCCCTATTCGTAAACTAAGGGTCCATATGCAATGAAATAAAGCTGTCTCCTCAAGCAGATCATTCTGCTTAATAGGGGACAGCCTTATTTGGTTTTTATGCAGCTGTGGTTCTATTCGGACTGGTCTTCCGGAGACGGCCAGCCGCCTAAAGACTGACGGTGTCGCCGTCACTTGTCCATTTTATAATTGCAGCATTTCCCGCTTCTCCGCATCCGGGTCCTCGATGACCCTGCTGTCGTTGTTAAATATCATCGTTGTACGCGATGCCCGATCATAAGCAGGCCACGGCAGCGCCTGCGTATCCGGTGAGCCATTGCGCGCAAATGCAATCCAAGCATCCTGCATCCGGTCGGACAGGGCTTGCGTGGCGGCATCGACTTGAACACCGATGTTCTGAAACAGCGCCAGGGTGTTGAATACAAACGGGATTTCTAGGGCGTGCATCGCTTTGCCGAGAACCGGATGATTCGGCAGCGTCCAATCGAATCGGTACATCCATACCGGCGCGTGTTTGCTCTGAGCGGAAGCGAACTGCAGGGCCGAGCGCCAGAAATACAGGTCGGTCATAATCTGGGCATGTCCGTCGATGCTGTACGGGTACTCCTTGGTGATTGGGGCGGCATCCTCAATGCCGGTCATCATCTCCACGGTGCGGACAAGATCGTTCTCCTTCACAAGCGGCATGTCCGGTCGGAAGAACAAAGCCCCTTCATCGAGATTTGTTCCGATCAGGATCGGCACGTCCTTGGCCCAGCCCGATTGAACAGCCTGCAGCGGATCATGAGGCAGCGTGTCCGGTTCCAGCACCGGCTGGAAGATCATGTTGACGCCGGGTCCAATCCGTTTTTTTAGCCGTTCCCCGGCTTCAAATATTTGCTCACCAGTGAGGGATTCAAGTTGATGGGCCTTATCAGGCGTTATGTCCAGCTCTTTAAGCAAACCAGCCGTTATCATCTGTGCCTGCTCTGGAGCCATCACCTGGGCAGCGCCGCTTTCCATAATGGCTCGCTGAAACAACCCTTTGGCTGCCGGCATTGCAAGTAAAGCCGCAATGCTCATGCTGCCGGCTGACTCTCCGAATACCGTAACCCGCTCTGGGTCGCCGCCGAAGGCCGCGATATGATCCCGTACCCATTGCAGGGCCGCAATCTGGTCCAATAAACCGGTATTAGAGGCAAAGGATTCGCCGTATGGGGAGAGATGGAGAAAGCCTAGCGGACCCAGGCGGTAATTGATGGTTACCACAATCACGTCGCCTCTGAGTACGAAAGATGTACCGTTATAGCTTGGCAAACTGCCGGAGCCCGTGATGAAAGTGCCCCCGTGAATCCATACCATGACGGGTAGAGGCTCCGCTGGCGTATTCAGGGGTGCCCACACATTGAGGTAGAGACAATCCTCGGACACCGTTTTGGTCACTCCTCCGCCAAGCATGCTTGACGTGGATTCTATTGGCTGAAGGCACATGGGGCTGAAGGCGGTGGTATCTTTTATCCCGTCCCATGAATCGGGGGGAACAGGAGCACGGAATCGAAGCGGGCCTACCGGGGGCTTCGCATAAGGGATTCCCTTCCATACACGTACTCCGTTTTCCGAACTGCCTTGAATACGCCCGTCTTTCGTTTGAACGACAAGTTCTGACATGTTCTCGCTACACCCTTTCTCTCTACTCTATATATACACTTTACCAAGTTAGCGGCATAAGTTCAAAAAAGCACGAATCATGCGAAATAGAGGCAGGAATGTTGTGCTATATGAAGAATGTAACAGGGTGGGTAGTATTCGCGGACAACGGATACCGCATCACTTTTTGGTCCAAGTCATTATAGGTATACTGGAGGGATAAGCATGAACATAGCGATTTTGGGCTGCGGAACGATGGGGACAGCCTATGCGCATAATTTGGCGAGAATGCCGGGAGTAACGGTGACGGGTGTGGTCGATATTAACGCCGGGCGGGCTGAGCGGGCTGCAGCTTTGACCGGGGCGAAGGCATACACGGATGTAGAGTCGCTGTTTGAACAAAAAGATTTGGAAACGGTTGCGGTGTGTCTGCCCACCTATCTCCATAAACCGTTTGTATTGAAACTAGCTGAAAAAGGGCTGCACGTCATCTGCGAAAAACCGGCTGCATTGACCCTGGAGGATGCACAGGAAATGAAGGCAGCCTGCGAGAAGCACGGAGTCCGGTTGTTTATCGGACATGTCGTCCGATTCTTCCCGAACTATCATGATGCCTATCGGCAGGCCCACTCTGGGAGCATCGGAACACCGAAGATGGCTCACTTTAAGCGGTACGGTTCGTATCCGCAGGGTATGGATGGATGGTATAACGACCCGGGCAAGAGCGGCGGTGTTATCATGGACCTCATGATTCACGATATCGATTTTGCCTGCTGGCTGTTCGGGGAAGTGGAGTCGGTATATGCTTCCATCGTTAAGCGGGATGAGCCTGAGATGGAGTATGCTCAGCTTACGCTTCATTTTAAAAATAGCGGAATCGCCAGTCTAACCGGCTATTGGGGGTATCCTGGACCGTTTACGACGCAGTTCGAGATTTCGGGAGACCAGGGAATCATAAGATTTGATAGTAATCAGGTGCAGTCTTTGGACATTAAATTGGTCAATGCGGAGGCAGGGGAGGGAGCAGCTGTACAGGTTCCTTCAAGCCCAAGTCTGTATGACCCTTATTATAACGAGGTGCAGCATTTTATCGAGTGCATCCGAAACGGCAGCGAGCCGCTCGTAAGTATTAAGGATGCTTGCTATGCCGTTGAAATCGCTCAGGCAGCGGAGCAATCGGCTCAGACTGGACAGCCCGTGATGATCGGAGGGACGGTTTCATGAAGAAAGTTAAAGTAGGCTTTATCAGCTTTGCCCATATGCATGCTGCGAGCTATCTCTTAGGCATGCTGAAGCGGGATGATGTCGAGGTGATCGGAGTCGCCGATGAAGACGCGGAGCGCGTGCGTCCTTACTCTGTGGACCGGGGTATACCGTATTATGCAGACTATAATGAATTGCTGGCACAGGAACTGGATGCTGTCGTCATCTGTTCGGAGAATGCGCGTCATGCGGAATTTACCAAGCTTGCCGCAGCCGCGGGCAAGCATGTGCTGTGCGAGAAGCCGTTAGGTTTGTCCGAGTCCGAGATGCTGGAGATGATTCAAGTGTGCAAGGATCATGGCGTGCAGCTTATGACGGCTTTTCCTTGCCGTTATATTACGTCCGTTCGTCAGGCGAAGGAAGCGATTGACGCAGGGCAGATCGGCGAAATTTTGGCCATGAAGGGAACCAACCGGGGAAGCATGCCTGGCGGCTGGTTTATCGACCGGGAGAAATCGGGCGGCGGAGCTGTATTGGATCATACCGTCCATGTGATGGACCTGATGCACTGGTTTACCGGCAGTAAGGCAGAGACAGTATACGCCCATGCGGAAACGCTCTTCAATGACACGCAGATTGACGATGCCGGCATGGTCCACGTCAAGTTCGCGAATGGCGTTGTTGCCGTACTGGACCCAAGCTGGTCCCGTAATCGCACCTTCCCGACCTGGGGGGATGTCACGCTTGAGATCATCGGCACCAAGGGTGTGCTGAATATTGATTCTTTTGCCCAGAAGAACGATGTCTACAGCGATGTAACTGGGAAAGCGGCGTGGAGCTTCTGGGGCGATGATATGGACGAAGGTCTTGTCAACAGCTTTATCGACAGCATTCGCGATGGCAAGCCGGTCGAAATAACAGGGGAAGACGGCTATTACTCTGCCCGTGTTGCCATTGCAGCGTACGAATCGGCAAGCACCAAGCGCACCGTTCAGCTGAAGTCGCAAGGGTAAATGCGGATGTTACCGTTATAGCCGAATGACAAGATGCTCTTGGCCATGCAGCGCGCGAGTGCCATTGGGTTCATGAATGGGATTCGTCGCGACAATGATGGCCGTACAGTTAACGATGCTATAGGCGAAGCTTTAGCTTCCTTCCGGCAGGGGGGCTTTCCCTCTGACACCGGATAACGGATTAGCATCGTTATGGTTACACAAGCCTCTTCGATTCTTGCATTCGGAGGGGCTTTTTATGTTGGCAAAAAAGAGTATTTTGTTAAAAACCGAAAACGTGATATTGAAGGAGACTTGAACATGCTGGTAATTACACTTTGTGGCTCGACCAAGTTTAAAGCGCAATTTCGGGAAGTCGAAGCTGCGCTTACGTTAAGCGGGCATATCGTTCTTAGTGTCGGTTTTTTTGAGCAAAGCGATGGGATCGAGATCACGGAGGAGCAAGAGAGCAGGCTCAAAGAGCTGCACTTCCGCAAAATCGATATGTCGGACGAGATCTTTGTGATCGATATGAACGGATATATCGGAGAGAGCACCCGGGCCGAAATCGACTACGCCAACCGGCACGGCAAAAAGGTGCGCTATTATTCGAAGGACCAACTGTAGTAAGCTGCTCCTCGAAGTCCCTTATTCACGAGCATTCAGGTCCATAGCAATAATATTGAATCCGTATGCTTTTTTTGTTATAATTCCCAAATGGCGGTGGTGGATTCAATGGATATCTATATGGTTATTCAGCAGTTATATCCGAGTTTCTCGAAGAAAGAACAGTTGGTAGCGAATTATATTCTTCAAGAAGGTCAATCGATTAATAACATGAATATATCTGTGCTCGCGAACCATGTTGGTGTCTCGAATGGGACAATCACGCATTTCTGCAAGAAGATTGGTTGCAATAATTTTGCTGAATTAAAGGTTCAGTTGGGCAGGCTGCGTACTGCGACGGCTCCTTCGGTGGAGGACAATATTCTCATTCAAGTATCTAAATTCTATCAGACGGTCATTGAGCGTTCGAATCAATTACTGGACATTACATATTTGCATCGGCTTGCTGAAGCGATTAAGAGCGCAGCACGGATTTTCATATACGGGATCGGAAGCTCGGGACTCTCAGCGAAGGAAATGATGCTTCGTTTGCTGCGTATGGGCTTCAATGTGCAGAGTATTACGGATTCGCATTTAATGCTGATCAACAGTTCGATAGTGAATGAGAATGATTTCGTTATTGCGATTTCCAGTTCAGGGGAAACATCTGTCATTGTCGACGCAACCAGAATTGCAAAGAGTAATGGGTGCAAAGTCATCTGTCTGACCAGCTTCTCCGAGAGTACGCTGGCGCAACAAGTGGACTCTTGTATCCTGGTCTCCAATACATTGTTTGTTGATAAAGAAAGGTTTGTAAATAGTCAATTTTCCGTCATGTATGCGATCGATATTTTATGTATGATCTTACTCGCGGATGCGGATTTTAATAGACGGATGCAAATTACAGTTAATACGATTCTTGAACATAATCGAATGGATTACCAATAAAGCATTCATCGTACCTGTGAACCTCAGAAGTTGACGTATTTATCGTCTACTGGAGGGGCACAGGTTTTTTTATTGGTGAGTTGTTCATACTAAGGGTTGTCATGGATTTAATTGCTGGGTAATAATAAAATTATTTTAATAAAATTATATTTACTAAAATAATTTCATGATGTAGAATCGACATATCGCGATGGAAGTACAATGCTTGATCTAATAGGAGGAAAATCCATGTTTAAACAGTTGCAAAAGCTTGGTAAGTCATTTATGTTACCGATTGCAATCCTACCTGCTGCGGGTTTGCTGCTTGGGATTGGCGGATCCTTATCGAATGCGAATACGATTGCGGCATATCCGATTCTGAATACGCCGTTTTTACAAGCTATTTTTCAAATTATGTCAGCAGCCGGCAACGTTGTGTTTACCAACTTAGCGCTAATCATGTGTATTGGTCTTGCCGTGGGATTAGCGAAAAAAGATAAAGGTACTGCCGCACTGGCAGCAGCCGTCTCGTTCCTAGTTATGAATGCATCGATTGGTGCAATGATCACGGTATTCAATCCAAGCGTTGAATCCATTGACACCGGGGTTGTAGGGGCTATTGTCATTGGTATCCTGGTTACTTATTTGAATAATCGATACCGGGGGATTCAATTACCTTCCTTTCTAGGATTTTTTGGGGGCTCGCGGTTTATTCCGATCGTCTCATCGTTTAGTGCTATTTTTGTAGGCGGGATCTTCTTCTTAATCTGGCCTACGTTTCAAGGCTGGCTGGTAGCGGCAGGAACTGCTATTGCCGGCATGGGATATTTCGGAACCTATTTATACGGATTCTTGCTTCGTCTTACAGGTGCTGTCGGTCTACACCATATGATTTATCCGATGTTCTGGTTCACAGAGCTGGGCGGTGTCGCCACGGTTGCAGGTCAGCAAGTGGTGGGTGCGCAGAAAATCTTTTTTGCCGAACTGGCTGATCCGAATCATGTTGGAATGTTCTCCGAAGGAACCCGTTTTTTTGCAGGGCGTTTTGCTACGATGATGTTTGGTCTTCCTGCGGCATGCCTTGCGATGTATCATTGCGTACCGAAGAACCGTCGCAAACTTGTGTTTGGTTTATTCTTTAGTGCTGCGCTGACATCGTTCCTGACAGGGATTACGGAGCCGATTGAGTTTATGTTCTTATTCGTCGCTCCTTGGTTATATGTGATTCATGCGGCTCTGGACGGTCTATCCTTTATGATCGCGGATATGTTATCCGTTCGTATCGGGAATACCTTCTCTGGCGGGGCCATCGACTTCTTGCTCTTCGGGGTTCTGCAGGGGAATGCCAGGACGAATTGGATCTATGTCATCATTATCGGGCTCTTCTGGGCGATCATCTATTACCTTGTGTTCCGCTTCTTAATTACGAAATTCAATGTGGCGACACCTGGACGTGAAAGTGATGGGGAGAGCGTATCGGTTGAATCCAAGGACAGTATTGGAGATACCGCGATGAAAGTGCTGAGTGCGCTTGGCGGCAAGGAGAACCTGGAAGACGTCGATGCATGTATTACAAGACTTCGTGTTGCCGTCAAAGATGTATCGAAGGTAGATAAGGATACAATTAAAGAACTGGGTGCTACCGCAGTATTGGAAGTAAAAGGCGGGATTCAGGCTGTATTTGGCGCCAAAGCCGACTTAATTAAACAAAAGATAAATGAGACTATTGGTGAAGAATAAAACAGGATAGGGTATGGAGGGAACATATTGTGAATCGAGGATTAATTGTATCATGTCAGGCTTTGCCAGGCGAACCGTTGCATAGTTCATTTATTATGGGGCGTATGGCCATTGCGGCTGCCGAATCCGGTGCGGTGGGGATTCGTGCTAATAGCGTTGAAGACATCGAAGAGATTAAGAAGCAAGTGGAGTTGCCCATTATTGGCATTATCAAAAAAGAATACCCGGGTATGCAATCGTTCATTACAGCGACCATGACCGAAGTGGATGCGCTTGTTGGCACGGGGGTTGAAATTATTGCTGTGCAAGCAACGATGGATCAGGATGAGGCATTCCTGCAATCGATCTTTACAAAATACCCTTCGCAGAAGTTCATGGCGGATATCTCCACCACGGAAGAGGGGTTGCGAGCAGATCGATTGGGGTTCCACTACATTGGAACGACACTTATTGGTTATACACCGCAGTCTCAGCATGTGGAGAAGTTCACCGTGCTGGAAGAACTGATTAAGCAGTGTAAGAAACCAGTCATTGCAGAAGGCAACTTCAACACACCGGAGCAGGCTGCACAAGCGATCAAAATGGGGGCTCATTGTGTGGTTGTAGGCAGCGCCATAACAAGGCCGCAAATCATCGCGAAATGGTTCTCTGATGAGGTAAACGAAGTTCTATAACAAAAGAAGCATAGAGGAAAGATTTGTTATGATATAGTCTGTTAATACCATAGCCATCCGCGCACTTTTAATAAAACGGGGCTGTCCCAAAAGTCATGAAAGATGACTTAGGGACAGCCCCTTTATACGTGCCCGAGCACCTCTAGGATTGTAAACGGTACTTGTAGAACGGTTTTACAAATAAAGCACCAACGCAATAATAGCAGCGAGCACGATCCGGTAGATCGCAAACGGCACCAGCTTGATCCGGTTAATCAGCTTCAGGAAGAAGCGGATGGAGATCAAGGCGAAGACGAAGGCGGCCACGAAGCCGGCGATGAAGAACGGAAGAGCCTCCAGCGTGAAGTATTCCCAGTTCTTCAGCAGCGATAGTAAGCTGGCTCCGAACATGATCGGCACCGCCATAATGAAGGTAAAGTCCGCCGCCGCGCGGTGACTCATACCGAGCATGACGCCTCCGGAAATGGTGGAACCGGAGCGGGAAAAGCCTGGCCAGAGCGACAGACACTGAATCAATCCGACGCTGAATGCCTGTCTGTACGTTATTTGGTCGACAGTGACCACGTTCGGCTCTTTTTTCGAGCTGACTTTATCGGCAACGATCATGAAGATGGCCCCGATCACAAGTCCGATCAGCACCGTTTCGGTAGAAAATAAATGCTCGTCAATGAAGTCTTCGAACAAGACGCCCAGAACACCGGCCGGAATCAAACCGACGATCACCTGGCTGAGCTTCAGTCTGCCTGTACCCGCGGGTACGCCGGCTTCAGGCTTTTTGCGCTTGAGTCCCAAAAGATCCAGGAAGCGGTCCTTAAACACAACGAGGACGGCGAGAATGGAGCCCAGCTGAATGACAACCTTGAAGGTGTTGGCTACGTATTTCGTCAAAAACTCCTCGGATTTCAGCCACATATCATCAACGATGATCATATGACCGGTAGAGGATACAGGAGCGAACTCGGTCAGTCCTTCGACGATACCCAGAATAATTGCTTTGAGGATGGTTAAAAAATCCATGACCCACAGTCTCTCCCTTTCAAAAAAATGTGAAATGTAATGCTATGAATGATGAATGGCATGAAATGTCGGTGTCAAAAGCGGACTTTTAAGCTGACTTTCTCCGCTTGCGGAAGAAAAAGAACAGAAACGCAATCACGGCCACAGCTATTACAGCATAAGCGATATTGGAATAGACGTCCATGAAGGCCACGATTTTTTCCCATGAATCGCCGACAGCGGCTCCCACGCATACCAGAATAATATTCCAGATCAGGGTACCGATGGTCGTGAAGAGGAGGAACATACCGAACTTCATGTTGGACATCCCCGCCGGGATGGAGATCAAGCTTCGGATCAGCGGAATCATGCGGCAGAACAGCACGGTCCAGTAACCGTATTTATCAAACCACGCATCCGCCTTGCGGATGTCTTCTTTTTTGACACGGAGGATATGCCCCCAGCGATCCACGATTTTTTCAAGCCGCTCGACATCGAGCAGGCGACCAATCCCGTACAGAATAACAGCACCGACGACAGATCCGATCGTAGCGGCAATGATAACGCCAGGCACCGTCAGTTTCGTGTAGGTGGTCATGAATCCGCCGAAGGTAAGAATGACTTCGGAGGGGATCGGAGGAAACACGTTTTCCAGGGCAATCATCAGCAGGATGCCGATATAGCCGAACTGCTCCATCATATCCGTAATCCAGTTTTCCAAAAGTTACACCTCTTTCAAAGATAAGGATGCTGATTTCATCCTTTATATAAGGGTCTGCTTCAGCTTGCGCAGATATTGACTGCGGATAAAGAAGAAATACAGGACCTGCATCATCAGGAAGCTGATCAGCACGATGCCCATTTCAGCCGCAATGGATAAATAGAAGTAGCTCTGCAGCGCGACAAAGGCAAAGATGCTGTGCACAATCGCAAGGCTGATCGGTACAAAAAACAGCAGTGCCAGCTGTCCGGTGACGATCCGCCGGAACTCCTTATCGGTCATTCCAAGCCGGGATATTGTGGCATAATGCCTGCGGTCATAATCCAGATCGGCATAGAGGCGGAAGTACAGGAAGCTTCCTGCCGCGATAAAAAACACTGTGCCCACAAGCAGTGCCGCGAAGAGCAGCATATTGTACAGGCTGTCCCGAAGGGCAAACAGCGTGCCGCTGACCGCCAACGCATAAGGCTGACCCATCTCATAACGCACGGCCCCGCGTGGAGCCAGATGGGGGACGATGCCCTCCGTCTCTGTGAAATCATCCACATAGAAGCCGGTGTACCGCTCTAGCCGGACCGGATTCGTGATGGCGGCGAAGGCTTCGTCACTGACCACAAGCCCACCGAAGCGGGAATCGTCGTCCATTTCCGGCAGCAAGTATTCCGGCACGCCGACATGATCGGAATAACCGATTTCATGCAGGAGGATTCCGGAATCATAGAGTCGGTATGAAGCGTGCTCCCGCTCGCGGATATAAGCCCTGTCATTTTGCGAAGCAATCAGGACAAGTGCATCCTCACCGCTCAGCGGCTGTTCATCAAAGGGCAGTCCCGACATCAGAACCGCCGCCTTATAGTCGGAGAAGGAGATCAGTGCCAACGGATTTAGTAACTGCCCGACCTGTGCGGAAGCCGGCTCAACTTCCGTATATTTCACGCGAAACGATAGCGTTTCAAACGGTATTTTTTTCGACTCAAGCTCCTGTCTGATTTCATGTAAATGCTGTTTCTCGGAGGTGTCTCCCGTTTTGGCAAGATAGCCGATGGCGGCAGGGAAATCCTCGTTGAATTGCTTCGTGAGCACCGGGATGGAGGCAAATACGCCTACCGAGCAAAAGGAAACAGCCAGCACGATTGTCACCATCGAGAACATCTGTGCATGATCCCTAAGCCGGTAATGCAGGCTGGATAGCGAGATCAGCTTGGTCCTTCTCCAGGCTAACCGGCGGCTCTGCTTCAACCTCCGCACGAGAGCAACTCCTAACTGCGTATACAACAGATAGGTGCCAATCATCGTCATGAAGGTAACCGGAAATATGCGCAGCGCGAGGGTCGACGCGCTTGTCGTGGCCGCCAAGCTGTAGCTGACCACCAGAAGCACGGCTGCCAATATGGATAACCAGGGCGATGTCCTGGGCGCGGTTTTCGGGCGCTGTCCGGACTGAAACAGGTCGATCAACGCTTTAGGACGCAGCAGCCTAGAGGTGCACAGCGAGATAATGATAAACAGCAGCACATAACTTGCAACCGTCAGTCCAAGCGCACGCAGGGGTATTCGAAACGGCAGGGGCGGGATTCCAAGAAAGGCCGAGCCTGCCATCAAAAATAGCTTGCCTGTAATGATGCCGAATAGGATGCCTGTAGCAATGGCGCTTACGCCGATGATCATATTTTCGAGAAACACCATCTTGTTAAACTGGCGATCCGTCATGCCATGCATGAACAGAATGCCGAACTCGCGCTTGCGCGTCTTCAGAAAGGCACCAACGGAATACAGCACGAAGAAAAACGAGAATACATACATGATCAGCTCGGCGCCGAGCATCGCCTGGATAACAACCGGATAGAACATCTCGTCCGCTATCGAAGGATGGAACAGGAACAGCGCGCACACAAAGAAAATCATGACGGAGAATGCGCTGCTTAAGAAATAGGCCGCATAGGTCCGCTTATTCCTCAGGACATTCCTAAAAGCGAATTGTCGAAAGGTCATGACTGCCTCCTCCCAGTAAAGCCAGCATGTCGATGATTTTCTGGAAAAAGGCTTGGCGGTTGTCACCGCAATACATTTCATTATATAGTTGACCGTCCTTGATGAACAAGACGCGGTCACAGTAGCTGGCTGCCACCGGATCATGAGTGACCATGAGAATCGTTGCGGCAGCCTCTTTGCTCGAAGCCGAAAGCGTCTGCATCACCTCTTTGGAGGCTTTGGAGTCCAGGTTTCCGGTGGGCTCGTCAGCGAGAATCAGGGAGGGCTCCTGAATGAGCGCCCTGGCGATGGCGGTGCGCTGCATCTGCCCGCCGGAAATCTCATAGGTGTGTTTGTGCAGAATGGATCCGATGCCGAGCCGGTCTGCGATCCGGTTCAGCCGGCTGCCCATTTCGTCCAGCGCCATGCCCTCCAGCGTCAGCGGAAGAACGATGTTTTCCTCAACGGTCAGCGTATCCAGCAGGTTGAAGTGCTGGAAGACGAAGCCCAGCTCCCTGCGCCGGAACAGAGCGGTATCGCTCCTGTTGAGCAGATGGGGATTGCGTCCGCCTATGATCACTTCCCCGGCCGTGGGCTGATCGATGGTGGCAATCAGATTGAGGAGCGTCGTTTTTCCGCTGCCGGAAGGTCCCATAATGCCAACGAATTCGCCTTTGGCGACGTTGAAGTGAATATGGTTCAGCGCTTGGAACGCCACTTTGCCCTCATAGATTTTGGATAGATGCTTGACGCTCAGGATGGGCATATCTTCACTCCTTTATAACGATGATATCATTGTAAAAGATTCGTTCGCGTTCATGCTATATTCGTAACTTACAGTTACCTTACAACCTTGTAAGGTTTCTTTTGCTGCCGTAGATCAGGGGACTGCCGCTGCCATCGTTTCCGAATGGGCAAAAAGTAGCTGCCCTGCCTGCCGTTGAACTTTATTGTGCAGTGTGGCCTGAAGAATCTGCAAAAATGATGCGGACCGCCGTTCCTTCATCGACCTTGGATTCGATCTCCAAGGCATGTCCAAGCTTATCGCATATTTGTTTGACAAGAAACAGCCCCATGCCTGTAGATTCTTGGAACCTGCGCCCGTTCTCTCCGGTAAAATAGGGGTCGAACACTCGCGGCAGGTCGCTTTGGGGAATGCCGATGCCTTCATCCCGGATTTCAAGCACAACTTGATTCTCCCGGGTGTAGCCGTTAAAAAAGAGGGTGCCTTGTTCCTTCAGCGTATACCGAACCGCATTGGTCAGCAGCTGTGTCAGCGCAAAAGAGAGCCATTTCTCGTCCGTGGCCACCGTTAGTCCGGAATCGATCCGGATGGACGGGTAAATTCTCCGCCGGATAAACAGACGCTTTTGCTCGGAAGTGACATGACGGACGATTCGCTGAAGCGGCAGCTTCTCCACGTGAAAGTCATGCTCGAACGTATCAAGCCTGGCGGTGTACAGCACCAGATCAAGCCCTTTTTTGAGTCGATCCAGCTCGTCGCCGATCGCGGCAAAACGGGGATCATCGTCATCCTGAAGGATCAGGTGAATGACCGAAATCGGCGTTTTCATCTGGTGGGCCCATTGGTTGATGAACTGAAGATGGCCTTCAATCTTATGCTTATAGTTATGCAGATCCGTGGTGTAATGGCGGAACTGGGTTTTCAGCAGTAGATGAAGCGCTTCGGCGAGCGGAGTATGGGAGGATTCTGCTGAGGATTCGCCGGTGAGGGATTCTCCCGTGAGCGGCTGTTCTAATCGTTTATAGAATGAACGGTTGGCAATAAATCGGAAGGCCAGATAGCCGAGAAGCAGCAGCAAGCTGATGATGCCTGCGTACAGACTAACCATCAAATTGCGATAGCCATCCAGTCTGTAAATGAGTGTTATTACGAGAAGCTGGGCTATGTAGACAATCATTAAGGGACGCTGTTCTTGCAGAAATAACCTCATGCTTCATCCCCCCAGTTCGGTACCAGTCGATAGCCGCGACCGCGCACGGTTTGAAGGCCATCCTCGATCCCGAGGGCAGCAAGTTTCTTGCGGACGCGGGTGATGTATACGTTCAGCGTATTATCGTCCACGAAGGCCTGATCATCCCATATTTTCTCCAGAAGCCGGTCCCTGCTGATGATCTGCTCGGGCTTCTTCATCAACTCGTCCAATATTTTGGCTTCAGTATGGCTGAGCTCCGTCTGGTTCTGCCCAAGCGACAGGGAGAGACGTTCAACGTCGAGCGTGAGTCCAGCAGCGCTGAGCACGCGCTCATTCTGAGCGACAGCATAAGAGCCGTAGGCACGCCGGAGCTGGCTCTTGATTTTGGCCATGGCAATCTCGTAGTCAAAGGGTTTGGTTATGTAATCATCGGCACCGTTCTCCAGCGCCATCACCTGATCCATTTTCCCGTCGCGGGCGGAGATGAAGATGATCGGGCAGGTGGAGAGACTTCGGAACTGGCGACACCAGTAATAGCCGTCGTATTTTGGCAGATTGATATCCAGAAGCACAAGGTGGGGGTCATACGATTCAAATTGATCGCGTACCGTCTCGAAATCATGAACGGACTGCGTCATGTAACCGAATTTATGAAGATACTCTTTCAGCAGGTTGACCAGCCCGGTATCGTCTTCGACAATAAAGATTTTGAACATATCGATCATAGTCCCTTCATTTTACATTCTTCTAGTACCGACTGTATTGTACCAAATTGTCAGGATATAAGAAAAAAATACGTTAGCAAAGACAGTGGGACATTAGGGAGAGCGTTGGGAAGTTATGCCTTGCGCACATCGTGATTTCTCCTAAAAAATGACTTGACGCTTGTGCCATCTGCTGACGATATACTTGATAATTCCAATCGAATAACTATGATAAATTCAATCGACCAGTCTACTGGAGATCATGAGCATCCTTCATATGATCTCTTTTTTTGTTGTTATGATCTCATATTATTTAGCAACCAAGGAGGGGGAATCATCGATTGCGTGCAAATGACGAACTCAAACTGACGGCCGATGTTCTCGTCGTTGGCGGTGGTCCCGCCAGAGCTTGTGAAGGGGGTTTCAGGCTAAGGACTGAATGATACCCGGCCACTCGGCACGAAAAACCGTTCCTTGGTTGACCGTGCTGTCCACACTCATCTGACCGCCATGTGCGGCAATGATGGATTGGGTAATGGATAATCCAAGGCCCGCACCCCCATGCTGTCTGGTCCGGGATTCATCGATGCGGTAGAACCGCTCGAACAGATAGGGCAGATGATCCTCCGGAATCCCGGCTCCATTATCGCCAACCAGCAGTACGGCTTGGTCTTTGGTTTTATTAACCGTTACGGTAATCCGCCCTGTGGCAGAGTCAGTATGCTGTACCGCATTATGAAACAGGTTGTAGATGACCTGTTTGATCTTATCGGGGTCACACCGGCACAGTACCGGTATCGCTTGAATCGTTACACTCCTGCCATAGGCAATCATCCTCAGATGGGGCTCCATCTCAAGCAGCAGCTGATCCAGCCGGGTTTCCTGCAGATGGAGCTCCGGCTTGCGGTCAAGCTTGGCTAACAGAAGCAAATCCTCGACCAATTTCTTCATGCGCCTGGATTCCCCGTGCATGCTGGATAGTGCAGCATGCAGCTGCTCCGGGTTGTCGGCAGCGCCGCGGCTAAGCACCTCCAGAAAGCCGTGAATGGAAGTGAGCGGCGTTCGCAGCTCATGGGAAGCATCGGCAATAAACCTCCGCATCTGCTCTTTGGCTTCGCGTTCCGTTTCAAACGCATCTTCGAGTCTTTCCAGCATGCCGTTAAACGATTCGGCCAAGCGGTCAATCTCTCGCTGACCCTGCACGGCAGGAAAACGCTCCGCCAAGTTTCCAGCGTCTGTGCGCTCTACCGTTTCGACCATTCGGTTCAGCGGGTGGAGCGTCCGGCGCAGCAAAGGCAGGTACAGTGCAACCCCCGCAGCCATGGCAAGTACCGCCAGTACGGCAAAAATCAGCAGTTGCCGCAGCAGAACGGCATGCAGCGGCTGCGTATCCAATCCAAGCTGCAGCACACCTGAGGGGCTGCTCGGATTGCCGTAAGGGCGAAAGACAATGATCTGCTCGGTGCCCTCGGCATTGTCGATTACTTCATACGGAATAGGCTGACGCTCCTGAAATTTCTCCAGAATCGCTGAATAAGCCTCTGTTGTCAGCTGTGGTGCGGACAGACCATTGTCTGCGGCCAGGTCGATGTAGCTTCCGTCGGTTTCGATCTTGGCAAGCGACATATTTGGCAAAAAAAACATAGGTCTGTCCCCCTTACGCGGATTTTCCGGAAGGGCTGCGTTATTTCGCCCTGCAGGCCGGTTATGAGGCTCCCGATCAGGCTCCCATAACTCCACGGGGATCGAGCGAGCCTGAAGGGAAAGCGCCTCGGCTTGATTACGGAACAGGGCATTTTTCATTAACACATATTGCAATGCGCCGATCAGCACGAGCAGAACCGCCAAGACGATGAGGGATCGTGACAGGAGCTGCGTACGTAGAGACATAGGCCCGGATGAACGCGTACGGTTTCGCAAACTCATGGCAAATCCACCCGGTAGCCGGTTCCGCGAAGCGTGCGAATGACCCGGTGTTCTTTATCGCCGAGCTTCTCGCGCAGGGATCGGATATAAACCTCAACGATGTTATCCTCTCCGCCAAAGTCATAATCCCACACAATATTCAAAATATTCGGTTTACTCAAAACGCTGCCGTGTTTGGTCACAAGCAGTTTAAGCAGTTTATACTCCGTGGGCGACAGCTCAAGGGCCTCCCCCTGGTATGCAATTTCCTTCTTCCGGTCATCGATGGTGAATGGGCCAAGCCGAATTTCACCCAACAGGCTCGGGAACTGATTGCGCAGCCTTGCTTGAATTCGGGCAAGCAGCTCTTCGAAACTGAAAGGCTTGGCCATGTAATCATCCGCTCCGATCATGAGGCCCTTCACACGGTCATCAATCTCGTCCTTGGCGGTAAGCATAATGATCGCGATATCCCGGCCCTCCTCCTTCAACCGTCTGCATACCGAAAGTCCGTCCATCCCCGGCATCATCACATCCAGTACGATGATATGCGGCTCGAAGCGGCTTGCTTCCATTATCGCACGTTCCCCACCCGGGGCCGTTCGCACCTCAAACCCTTCATTTTGGAGACCAAGCTCCAGAAACTGCAGGATATGCGGCTCGTCATCCACTAGCAAAACGCGAATACGATGCATTGATTCCATAGCACAAAACTCCCCTTATCTCATTCCTTCAACTTTATCATACGTGCTCTAGCTGAATGAAGACTGAACGTGAACTGAAAATAAACTGAAAAGTGATTCGCAAATATGCATTCGCAATAAGGGAATTTAAGGATGTTGATATATATTCTGTTATCGTTGATACTATCTTAAAGCCGAGATAATCAATGCAGCACCTGTTCAAGGTCCATCATGGATGGGTGAAAGGAGGAGACTGGACATGATAGGAAATGTATATCCACCCGAGAATCAGAGCACGGGCTCTCTCGATGGAGGAAGGATAACGGAGCAGAAGCCGATCGGTTTCTCCGGAGAAGGGTCTGCCGTGACCCGGGTGGGGCCACTATTCTATTGGTCCTGGTTCCGTTCGCCCGTCGAAGGTTATATCGCACCTCATCCCCATCAAGGTTTTGAAATCGTGACTTATATGATTCAGGGAAAGGGCGTTCATAAGGATTCTCATGGCACGCACAGTGAGTTGGGGCCTGGAGGCCTGCAATTGATGAGGGCCGGTTCCGGGCTAACACACGAGGAACGTCTGACTGGACCGGATGCAGAAGGATTTCAGATTTGGTTCGAGCCGTATCTTCGTGATTCATTGAAACAGAACCCTGCCTGTCGTCAGTATCGACCGGACTCCTTCCCGGTAACCCGCATACAGGGTGGACTGGTCAAAACGATGATTGGCGGTTCTGCACCAACCGATTTATCCGTAGATGTGAGGATGCTGGATATTCAGATTCTGGCTGGTAACGAAGCTCAGTATGAACTGAAGTCCGGCAGGAGAGCGGCTGTGCTTGCCGTAAGAGGAGCTGGCAGCTTTTGTACCGAAGAGGAAAGTCTTCTATTTCGTCAGCGGGACTTTATGGTAATGGATACAAAGCTGGGCGAGACGCTAAGCCTTAAGGCGCAAGACAATGTCAGGGTTATCCTCATTGACGTACCGGAAAACCCTGGGTATCCGCTCTATTCCAAGAGGCCATAAGGTCAAAAGTTTACAAAAATGTAGTGGAATGAAATTTAGGATGTACGATAAACTAAAGTCTGTCAGATGGGGACACCCGTCTGGACAGGCTTTTTAAGCTGTTAGGAAGGCTCGAAATATATTCTCTCATGCAACAATAGTAAGAAAAAATACGTATATACGTATATATGGTAAGTAGAAAGACCCAACAGAGAATTCCGGCGTTTGTTATACCGGGCTGGTTGGGTTATTTTGGCATGTGTTATTTCTATAATAATCTATTTATACTAAATTTAAGCATAAAAAGAGACTATAGTCCCCCTCTTTACCAATAGTTGGCATGCGTTTTTGTGAGGATGGTAGCATGCGTCCCGAGACATGGCCTGTCTATAATGATTGCGGGATCACGAAAATGACAATTTCGTCATTCCACAATCTAACGAGATGGGGGAGATCATTATTTTCTCGAAAAAAAGCTTTAAACAATTGATGGCCGGGGCGCTTCTATCAGCAGCTGTTCTTGGTTCTTACGGATATGGGTCTGTGAATGAAGTGGCAGCTGCCAGCGTGCAATCAGTAACCAATGGTGTAGCAGCCTCGAATGTGTATATGCGCAATCAGCCTTCGACTTCGGGTAAAGTATTGGACCGTGTGTATAAAGGTGACCGCGTTCAAATTCTGGGCAGCAGCTCAGGCTGGTATAAGATCAAAACTTCGAGCGGCAAGCAAGGTTATGCTTCGTCTAAATATATTAACCAAAGTAATGGCTCTTCTAACAATTCCGGCAGTAATTCCGGCAATTCAGGAAGTACCGGGCCCTCTGCCAATGCCAGCGTTGAAAAAGTAATCAGTGCAGGTATGAAGTATCTGGGCACGCCTTATGAATTCGGTTCTAACCGCAATTCAACGAAAACCTTTGACTGCTCGGCCTTTGTCCGCCGCGCTTTTATGGACGGCGCTAACATTACGCTGCCAAGCGATTCCCGTGCGCAAGGGCAATACGTCAAGGACAAAGGCACAGCTGTTTATAACGTGAATCAATTAAAACGCGGGGATCTCGTATTCTTTATGAGTTACAGAGGTTCATCGGCATCCGCTTATGCCGGATTGGACAAGTCCAAACAGCGGATCACCCATGTAGCTATTTATTTGGGAGACAATAAGCTGCTGCATACGTACTCAAAACAATCCGGTGGTGTCCTTGTAGGTACCTTCGGTGATTCCTGGAAAAATCGCTTCATGCATGGCGGAAGCGTCCTGTAGAGCATCATAATTTTTCATTGGGTATGTACCCGTACTTAGAATGAGATAGAAGGACTGTCCGATTCGAAGATCTGAATGATCTTTTAACGGGCAGTCCTTTGTTGTTTGGAATTTGCTTTTCAACCTTGATTTCAGTAAGGTGGACAATAGAGAATGGACAGCATCAAGAAATGGACAGGAGGGACGGCGATGAACGGTGGGCAGCGTTCCAATATCAAACCGGGACTTGAGGTTGATATCGTATTGAAGCAGGATCAGCGAACGGGCAAATTAACCCGCGGCGTGGTCAAGGATATTCTGACCAATTCCCCGAACCATCCGCATGGCATTAAAGTACGCCTTCAAGATGGACAGGTGGGAAGGGTAAAGAACATTTACGAGTCTTGAAATTCGATGCAGTCCTGTGGTTATCACAACTCAGGGCTGCCATTAATAGAACAATTTGATGATAAGCCGATCCAAAACTTCGCAAATCTGAGGGGTTTTGGATGCGGCTTTTTTGCATTTATATGCAACATTGCTCACAGTCCATTCGTCTGGAAGTTGAGGTGAAAATGAAGATGAAAAGATACCTTTATATGGGGTTTGTTTTGATATTGATGATGCTAACAGGTTGTGTGAAGCAGGAGATGCTAGGGGCGGCTCCGTCTGATCCTCCATTGAATATAGCTGCCAGGGGACATCATGCGGAAGTTCCTGACGGCGACTTCGTGTATCGCCTCGTTAGCGAGAAGGAGCAGTACGAGCATGGAGATCAGGTTCGAGTATACGCGGAACTGGAGTATGTCGGCGAGTTGGATGAGGTTACGATCGGCCATGCGGCTTCCGCCTTTTATTTCCCGATGAAAGAGCTCACAAGGGACTACAACATCAGTTATGCCATGAATGAGCCCTATATTACAACCACGCTGAAAAAGGGCGAGCCCCTTCGCGAATATTATAAAATCGGCGGTGGTTACGACAGCAGTGACGACAAGAGGTTCAAAGATTTCATCCGTTCCCTGAAGGACGGCTTTCCGGATGGGAACTACGTCGTCTATGGATCTGCGGATTTCGTGATGGATTCACAATCGCACGGCGCGGACCAGGGCGATTCGAACGGGGAAGAGCCAAAGAGGTATAAGATACAAGCTGAGATCGAATTCAGAGTAAGTGAAGAGAAATAGTAGATAACAAAAGAGAAGAAGTAGATAACAAAAGAGAAGAAGTAGATAACGATAGAAGGGGTATCTCGCAGGTCTTATCGACCTATGAGATACCCCTTTTGACATTCTTATTGGAAGCCTTGGCCTTGATGTGTGTTAGGAAAACCCTGTTGGCCAAACGAAGGCTGAATGTGCTGTGTTTGGTTGTGAGCTTGCACGGAATTCTCGACTTGTCTAACGATTTGGGAGATTTGCTGATACTGCTGCATCGCCTGTTGATGGCCTTGAAGGGCAGACTGGATCATCTGTGCCGCTTGGCGCTCACGCTGAGCGAGCTCCTCCAGGCGGGCAGCATTTTGCTGCTCTTGCTGCATCAGCTGCTGGTACATAGCCGAACCCTGCTGCGTTTGCTGGGTCAACTGCTGAAGAATTTGCTCGCACTGACGAATTTGCTGCGAAATCTGAGAGTTGTTGTTATTCATTTGATACATAGCTTGTATTCCTCCTAAGAATTGTGGTTTCAAATCCTTGGTTAGTGTACGGAAGAATACATAAAAACATCCTGATTATAAAGTGAGCTGACCTTCCAATATATGGACAAACTCCTCCAGATAAGCTTGATCCTCCTGGTCGAAACGGTTCTTCAGCGGACTATCGATATCGAGAACGCCATACAATGCGCCATCCACCATCATCGGAATGACAATCTCGCTGTTCGAAGCTGCATCACAGGCAATGTGCCCGGGGAATTCATGTACATCAGCAACAAGCAGTGTCGTCTGTTGAGCCGCAGCCGTGCCGCAAACGCCACGATTCATCGGAATCCGGATGCAAGCGGGCAGTCCTTGGAACGGTCCGAGCACCAGTTCTTTACCATCATAGAGATAAAAGCCGACCCAATTTGTATCGGACAGAAACTGCTTGAGCAGCGCCGAGGCATTGGACAAATTGGCAATGGCATTGGGCTCATCGTGTATAAGTGCTTTTAACTGGTTCAGGACCTGGGCGTATTGCTCGCTCTTGGTGCCTTCATAAGGTGTGTTTTGAAACATGTGGATACCGCCCTTCCTTTATTCGCGTTGGTTCAATCACCTTAGTATAAGTATATGATATTCGTCAA
This sequence comes from Paenibacillus sp. ISL-20, assembly GCF_018613005.1. Lineage (NCBI taxonomy): Bacteria > Bacillati > Bacillota > Bacilli > Caryophanales > Paenibacillaceae > Paenibacillus > Paenibacillus sp. ISL-20. Next base: position 83,257 of record NZ_JAGGRD010000031.1, on the reverse strand, counting down.
GGGACAAGCCACAGGAAGAAAAGCCCCTAGTGAATCCGGCTGATTCCTCTCCCAGACGCAAGGGTAATGTATGACATGACTAGGTATCAATTTAATCAGGTGGAGGGAGAGAACCTTAATGCGGGCAGACGTACAGAATTTGTTTATCGGTATTCATATGCTCTATCACGCCCATGAGCGGGACCTTACGATCAGCGAGATGCAGCCCGAGCTGGAGCGCCATGGATATAAGGTTGGCGATAGGGAGGTTAAGCATGAGCTCGAACGATTGACCGAGGAGAACTTCCTGACGGCGCACGGTGAAGGATACAGCCTCACGGGAGCCGGAATCGAGGAGTTCAAGGAAATCCAGAGCAGGCTTAAGGAGCTTTGTGATGAAGTGCTTAAACCGGTGAATCCGAAGAAGGCAGACTCCATGGCGTAAGTAGATAACGGCATAACATTAGAAGAAGCCCCCGACCCACGCTGGTTCTTATGCGTGCAGGCGGGGGCTTTTTTGAAGAGATAAGAAAGGGTTAGAGCCAGCGGACTATATCGTTTCAAGAGAGCCGTCCAACTCCAGTTGGAAAGGATGGGGTACAGGGGCAGCTTCCGCTTCCGGCTGTGATACGCGTTCAGCTTCCGCCTGCGGTGCTCTCACGGGTTGATCTATATGTTCACGAAGGAAAGAGTGCACGCTTTCCCGATATAACTTGGGATCAACATGATAAGCGGTCGCATGGATAGCGCCTTCGATAAGAAGAAGTTTTTTCGGGTCCGGTTTAGCCTCGAACATGTCGATACTCATTCGGGTAGGCACGTAATTATCCTTGGTGCCATGGATAAACATAACCGGCAGTGTGCTGTTCCGAACAGCACGGATCGGACTGACTTGATCGAGGCTGAACCCGGCTTTGCGCTGAATTCTGGCGTTGACCCAAGTCAGGAACGGCACCGAAGGGATTTTGTTAATGCGCGTAAGCTGATGCCGCATTAAATCCGTCAAATCGGAATACGGGCAATCGGCGATGACAAGTTTAACCTGCGGCTCGGCAATGGACAAATATTCAAGTACGGTTCCGCCTCCCAGTGATTGACCATGCAGCCCGATGGCCACATCCTGGCCATACTGCCGAATAAGCCAGCGTACCCACGCTTGCACATCGTGTTTCTCATAATAGCCGTAGGTAGTATAACGTCCTTCGCTTCGTCCATGCCGGCGTTGATCGATGAGGAGTACATTGTAGCCCTCTTCTGTGAACAAATCGATGAATTGAGTGGATACGGCTCGTGATCCGGTATAGCCGTGAGCGAGAAGCATCCAATGCTTGGAGCCGGGATTGTTCTCAATGGCTGCGCCGCACAGCTTCAATCCGTCAAAACTCGTGATAACCACTTCGTTCTTCTGAAGCGACTCATATTGCTTTCTGCTGTATAGTCCGGCTTTTTCCAGAACATTGAACAGCTTGAGATCGTTCTTTACTCTCATCCTTGTAATTTGCAGATATCCGATTTGTGTAATGGCAGCGGCAAGGACAACGACGGTGAACAGCAAGACAATCGCGATATACATACTCAGATGATTTTCCTCCTTCTTCCGTACTGTACAAGGGGGGGCCGTAACATGCATATTGACGGAAGCCTCCCGAATCCATCAATATAGATACATCTAGATTCTAAGATGCAGATGGATGACCAGGACACGGATTAAATATTCGCTATACTCTTTTATACACGCACATAGTATCACCGGAAACAGCCCATACAAGTCAGTTTTTTTGCAAGGAGGTGCGAAAGCCATGTATGTCTGCGAGGGAATCATTCCGGAAATAAAAGGCGGTCGGATACGGTTGCGAAGGATGGAAGCGGATGATGCGGAAGCGATGTTCCGCTGCTGGTCCGATCCGAAGACGAGCGCTTTTCTGGATTTGCCTGCTATGCATTCGGCTGAGGATGCAAAGGCATTGATTCATTGGCTGCATCTGCTTGCTGAGCAGGACGAAGCCATCCGCTGGGGCATCGAAGTCATCGACACCGGCCAATTGATCGGCAGCTGCGGGTTTAATATTTGGCAGCTGGAGGGCGCATTCAAGGGCGAGTTCGGCTGTGAGCTCACAAGCGCTTATTGGGGGAGGGGCTTCATGTCGGAGGCGGCCGAAATGGTTGCGGCATTTGGGTACACATCTATGGGACTAAACCGGATCGAAGTTTTTGTTGATCCGAGAAACGAACGGGCATGTCGATGGTTTACGGGGATCGGCTATACGCGCGAAGGACTATTGCGGGATTATCGCCATACGCCAAGCGGTTATGTGGATGCCGTCGTTTTTTCGCGATTAAGAAAAGATTGGCCGATAGAGAGGCAGGAGTTGTAATATGCTGATTCAATATGAGAAGGGGAACGCGCTTCTTCATCGATATGATCCATTAAGCAAGCTGGTGATATTATTTTGTACCGCTGTGATAGCCATGCTGCTTGATCAGGCCTGGCAGCAGGCAGTATTCCTCCTGCTATGCATCGGACAAGCCCGATTTGCAGGCCAGGTATCAGGCAAACGGCTGCTGGGGGGGATCCGGCTGATTGCGATGGTTGCGGTGCCCTATTTCATTCTGACCAGCCTGACGGTCACAGGAGAGACGGTATGGCTGCAGTGGGGACCAATCTCCCTGACGGTGGAGGCGTTAAACGCTGCGGGTGCCATGACACTCCGGATGTTCACCTTGTTTCTAACCTCGATGGCTTATATCTTGACGACAGACCCGAGAGAACTGGTAGCTGAATTAACCCGACGTCTTCGAATCCCTTACCGGTTTGCGTTTGGCATATCTGCTGCGCTAACCTTCATCCCGCTGTTGGAGGAAGAGGGAACTCATATTCTGGCTGCCCAGCAAGTAAGGGGCCATCGACCTCCCAGGGGCCTCGGTAACCGAGTCCGCTACGGCTTGAAGTTTGTATCGGCTGTACTGCTCAATGCACTGCGGCGTGTGCAGCAAACGGCGGGTGCCATGGAGTCCAAAGGCTTTGGCGCGTATCCGGACCGAACGTACCGCACGGAGGTTAACATTCCATCTTGGGCGGTCATATCGGCTGTCATGTATGTACTGGCAACCGTTTTCGTGTGGTGGATTGTCTAAATTGTTAACCAATAATAATAAAAATTAGGTTGACGTTAAGGGTGGAAGCATGCAAAATATGAAATGAAGCATTCGAAAGCGCTAGTACAGCCGCCCATGGCTGGAAATAAGGAGGACTACATTTGAATTCATCATCATCCCCAAAAAAATGGTTTGCTTTTACAACGCAGGAAATTATTCTGATGGCGATGCTCGCTGCCGTCAATGCTGTTCTAACTGTATACATAGGGCCGGTTAACAAGCTGCTGAACAGTCTTGGCGGACCCATCGCAACCTCGACGACGACGGGCATCTACATGGTATATGGGCTCTTGGCCTATTACATCATTCGTAAACCGGGAACGGCGGTTGTGACGTTTGCGATCGGCGGCACGATACAGGCTCTGACGGGCACGGTATACGGCATCGCTTCGTGTTTTGTGGCCGCAGGCTGCTATATGATCGTGGCCGAGACGATTTTTGCCATCTACCGCCACAAAAAGTGGAGTGCCGGCGTGCTCATGCTGGTTGGCGGCGCGATGGTACCGTTATGGTTCCTGTTCGCGGCCAATATGTTCGGATATACGTCCTGGCCGCTTGAAGTGCTTGGCATCGCCCTGGTTGTGCGCATTCTGAGCGGCGTGCTCCTCTGCGGTCTGTTAACCAAAGTGTTAGGAGAGGCGTTAGTGAAGACAGGCCTGCTTCGACGGTTTGCCGTCGCCATGAAGGGATAGCCCCATGTCGGGAACAACGGTAACATGCCGGGAACTCGGGTTTATCTATGATGGAGAAGAGCGCCCGGTTATACAGGATCTCCATCTGGAGATCGAGCAGAACGGGTGGGTCGCTATCCTTGGGGCAAGCGGCACCGGGAAGTCGACGCTTTGCCAGCTGCTGTGCGGCCTTCTTCCGCGGAGCGGCGGAGGCACAAGAACAGGGGGAGTGCTGCTGGATGGCATTGATCCCGCAGCGGCGCCGATTGCCGACGTGGCTGAGGCGGTAGGGGTATTGTTTCAGGATCCGGATGCGCAGCTCGTTCAAGGCATCGTAGAGGACGAGGCGGCCTTCGGTCCTGAAAATATGCGGGTTTCACCCGCGGAGATCGAGGAGCGGGTGGTGCACTCCCTTACGGCGGTCGAGTTGCTGGAGCGCCGGATGGATCCGGTGCGCAGCCTGTCCGGTGGACAGCGGCAGCGGACGGCCATTGCCGCGGTGCTGGCGCTGCGCCCGCGGCTCTTCGTCTTCGACGACGCCTGCGCCAGCCTGGATGCCGCGGCGCAGGCGAACTTCCTGCAGCTGTGCCATAAGCTGCAGGCGGAGGGCCGGACGCTGATCACCGCGTCCGGCCGCTTTGACGATGTCGCGCGCGCCGCGCAGCGCGTCATCGTCCTGGATGGCGGGACCGTCGTGCTTGACGGTCCGCCGGAGGAGCTGCTGCACCGCTGCGGGAAGCAGCTGATGCAGCTGGGCTTGCTGCCTCGGCCCGCAGGCGAGGCAGCGGGTACCGCCGCCGGAGACAAGCCTGTCCCGGCGGCAACTCCCCCGCATCCGGCTGAGCGCCATGCGGGCAAGCCGACCGCTGCAGGTTCCATGCCTGCGGCGGTACCCCATGCAGAAGGCGGGAGGGAGTCTGCCGCCTCCCCATTGCTTGAGGTCGATTCGCTAACATTTGCCTATCCCGGGGGCCGGGAGGCGCTGTGTGATATCCATGCGAACATTTACCCAGGCGACTGGGTGCTGTTAACGGGGGAGAACGGCTCCGGCAAAACAACCCTCAGCCGTCTGATCATGGGGCTGCTGCCCACTCCGGCAGGCAGTATACGCTGGCAAGGGGAAGATACGAAGGGAATGGCCGTCTACCGCAGAGCCGAGATGATCGGTTATGTGTTCCAGCAGCCGGAATATATGTTTACCGCCCCGAATGTATGGGAGGAGCTGATCTACAGTCTTCATGGAGGGCTGCCCATGAAGAAGCGTCCGGAGCTGTCTGCCGTCCAGCAGGAACGAGCGAGGTTCCTGTTAGAGAAGGCAGGACTTGCGGATCGTCTTCAAATATCACCCTACCTGCTCAGTCAGGGTGAGAAGCGCCTTCTGAGCATCATCAGCCAATTGATGCTGGGGAGGTCGCTGTACATCCTGGACGAGCCAACCTCGGGAATGGACTATGCCGCCATCGATAAGGTGACCGAGCTGTGCCATTTTGTCATTGGGGAAGGCTCCGCCATATTGATGATCACTCACGATCCCGAACTCATGAAGGAACATGCTACATCGTTCATTCATCTGAAGAGCGGGAAAATGTGACTGTGCAACCTTCAAGGTAACCTTTATAATAGAAATATTACATAGATATGAAAGCGCTCCTGGTATAGGGAGGCGCTTTTTATGCTGTTGGCCCCGGTTGAACCCTATCTCTATAAAGGATACATACCAGAAACCTGTTGCAGCAGAACTGGGATTATACCGGGGCTGTCTAGAGTAAAGGGGACGAAGGAACGTGGGTGTATTAAAACAAGACAAACGAGGCTATATCCTGGTCGGTATTCTGTTATCCACCTTTATGGCTGCGATCGAGGGAACGGTTGTCGGTCCGGCAGGTCCGGCGATTATCAGCAGCTTCGGCAGCGTGAGTCTGATGAGCTGGATCTTTACGGCCTATCTGCTGACGATGGCTGTGACGACGCCGATCTTCGGTAAAATAAGCGATTTATATGGACGCAAGCCCGTATTTTTATACGGCTCGCTGATCTTTCTCGTAGGCTCATTACTGTGCGGCCTGTCGCAGAACATGACGCAGCTGATCATATTCAGGGCGATCCAAGGGATCGGGGCGGGCGCCGTCATTCCGGTGACCTTCACGATTGTTGGAGATATTTACAATCTGGAGGAGCGCGGTAAAATTCAGGGGATGATCAGCTCCGTATGGGGAATCTCCTCTCTGATCGGCCCGCTGCTTGGCGGTTATTTTGTCGATTACCTGTCCTGGCACTGGATCTTTGTCTTTAATGTACCGTTTGCCCTGTTATCGATATGGCTGATTTTCCGTTATTTCAAAGAGGAACGCACCACCCGCGAGGTGTCGATCGATTACGGGGGAGCGGCTCTGTTTACCGTGGGGATGACGGCGCTGCTATTTGCGCTCGCGGTAGGCGGCGGAGAGACGTATTCCTGGACTTCTCCATTCATGCTCAGTCTGATCATCGGTTCCGTGGTGCTGCTGCTTGCGTTCCTGGTAGTGGAGAGCAAGGTGAAGGAGCCGATGCTGCCGCTGCATCTGTTCAAGATCAGGGATATTACGGTATCGACGGTGGCCAACATTCTGATCAGTGCGCTTATCATCGGGTTGACTACGTATTTGCCGCTGTGGATTCAAGGCGTTCGAGGCGGCAACGCGACCTTGTCGGGACTGACATTGGCCCCGATGTCGATCGGATGGCTCATCGGTTCGATTATCAGCGGCCGTTTGATCGTTAAATCCGGCTCCCGGAAAACGGCGATTATCGGCGTCGTATTCCTAATGATCGGAGCGGTGGGATTGGCTTATATGCATAAGGATACGGCGCTGGGCGTGCTGCTGGTCTTTACTTTCATTTATGGCGTCGGCTTCGGATACATCTCGACTTTGTTCCAGATTATTGCACAATCCTCGGTGGGTTATCAGGTTCGGGGAGCGTCCACGGCGCTGAACTCCTTCATTCGGACGTTCGGTCAGACCGTGGGCGTAGCGGTGTTCGGATTATGGGTCAACGCGGGAATTGCGGGCAGACTTGCGGCGGAGCCGGATGCCGCAGGCATTACCAGTGACGACATTAACAAATTGCTCTCTCCGCATGGAATGGCTGAACTGCCTGAAGGGTCAGGCGGTCTGCTGAGCGGAATACTGGAGGGCAGTCTGAATTCGCTGTTTGTGGTGATGGCCGTAATGGCCGTGATCTGTTTGTTTATCGTGGCCGCCTTCCGCAATGCTCCTCCTGAACCGGAGGCGGAAACGGAAGAGGCGCAGACTTCAATGAAATGATAGATAGACTCTTATTAATAAGAAGAACCCTGATTCCGAGAAGGAGGAAGGGTTCTTCTCTTTGTTTTCAGCCTTGCTGGCGTACGATTTGCACCTGTTCCGCATGTTTGCCCATTTTACTCAGAAGCCCAATCAGTTGATACTTCTCTTCCTCATCCAATCCACCCAGGGCATGCTGGATGTGACGTTCATGCAGGGGGTAAAGCTTCTGCATCAACTGTTCTCCGGGCGGAGTCAGCTCGGCGTAAATCACTCTTCTGTCCTCGGGACAGGGCTTGCGGCGCACATATCCTTTTTCGACGAGCTTATCAACCACATAGGTTACGTTTCCGCTCTGCAGGAGCAGCTGTGCCCCGATCTGCTGGATGGGCTGGCGGCCTTTATAGTACAGTACCTCCATTACGGCAAATGAAGTTGGATTAAAGCCTTCGATTTTACTGCCATTCACGACATGTTCGTTGACGCTCTTGAATGACTTGGCAAACACCCGATACAGGTGCATAGCAAGCTGTGTATCGCGTTCATGTGACACCTTCATACATTCTCCCGCCTTTGATATGGACTCATGTCCTGAATTACTTCAAATCTAAGATTACGCTGAATTGAATAAATTCAACATGTGATTTGTCACAATGCAGCCGAAACATTTTCATTCTCCGGCTCCGTATCAACTACACCTCCAGCCCGATACGCCTTCTGAATGCCGATTTTATAATGAAATTATTCAGATGGGATGAAAAGGGTGGGGAACATGAATCAAGCACAAACCGTGGAATCAGAGGGTTTAAAACCGCTGCTGCGCAATCGGAACTATATGTTATTGATGGGATCTCAGCTGGTGTCCAACATGGGAGAGTGGCTGTATATCATCGCGCTCTTGACGCTTGTCGGATTGAAATGGCAGGCCGCGCCTTGGGAAATAACGGCGATGACATTATGCATGGCCATTCCCGTCTTGATTGGCGGCCCCGTGGCAGGATGGATCGGTGACCGGTATGACCGCAAAAAAATCATGGTGATATCGGACGTGGTCAGAGTTTTTATCTTGATTGGGGTTTTGTTTGCAGGCAATCTAATACAAATTTATATACTGCTGATCGTTAAAGGCCTGATGGATGTCCTGTTCTCTCCTGCCAAGAGCGGCAAGATCAAAGAGATCGTAGACCCGAAGCACATCGATCAGGCGGTGACAATCAGTTCATCGATCGAGCAGTTGTCCAAGATCATCGGGCCGTCCTTGGGCGGTTTATTAATGGCGTTGTTCGGCATTCAGTTATGCTTCATTATCGATGCCGGGGCCTTCGTTATATCGGCGCTGTTTCTGCTTGGCGTGCCGGGACGGAAGCTGCTTAAGCAGAAAGGACTGACCGGTGAGTCGCCAAATGAAGGGCGTAGTGGACATGACGGACGAAAAAAATCCTTTTTCAAGGAAATCGGGGAAGGGGTGCAGCTGATCTATGGCATACCGCTGCTGCTGGGAGGCGTCGTTACGATATGCGCAGTAGTACTGGTGCTGCAAATGGCTGATTCTCAGATTGTAACCTTGTTCCGGTTGATTCCGAATGTATCAGAAGATCTGCTTGGTTACTGTATTTCCGCCAGCGGCTTGGGCACGTTGATCGCAGCCATGTTTGTCCGCAAGCTGAGCTGGAGCACGCTTGCCAAGATGGGAATAGGCGCTGCCGCAGCGGGTTTGGTGTTTGCCGTATGTGCCGTAGTCGTCGTGACCGAAATGCCACATCTGCTGCAGAGCGTGGTGTTGTTCGGATCCTTCTTTCTGGCGGGTGCAGGCGGAGGGTTCGTGCTTGTACCGTTCCAGATGCTGCTCATGAAGAGGACCCCGGAGCATATGACGAGCCGCGTATTCGGAACGGTCAATAGTCTTACCAGCGGTGCGGCGATCATTGGGCCTACGCTCGGCGGCGCGCTCGTTACAGGCCTGGGGCCTGTGCCGACTTATATCGTTGCAGGGCTTGGAACTGCTGCAGTGGGTGCCGTGCTGCTGCTGTTCAAAGGCAGAATCGAACGGAAGGATGAAGCCTCTGCCACAGGGGATGAAATCCATAGGGTCCCTGAAACTTCTACGATGTAATGTAAGAGTGTTTCACTAAATGCAACGAATCCCCATCCATCTGCGTAATACTGAGAATAGGATTAATGGATGGGGTGTTAGGATGCATAGGATTCAAGAAAATGAACTTGAGCCCGAGCCGGTGCTGAAGGTGGATATTCAGCAGGCGGGTTACGAACCAGGTCGCCCGCGCATACGGGATATATCGTTTCAAGTGGTACCCGGCGAACTGCTGGGGTTAATCGGACCGAATGGAGCCGGAAAAAGCACGACCATTAAGTCGGTGCTGGGGCTGCTTAAAGATAGTAAAGCCGACGTCTTTATTGCAGGCCATCCTCCCCGATATGCTTACGTTCCCGAGCAGCCGGTGTTTTACGAGGAATTGACGCTATGGGAGCATCTGGATTTGGCAGCTGCCGCATTTGGAATGGAGGATGAACATTTCGAAGCACAGGCTGATCAGCTTCTCCGTCAGTTTGGAATGGAGTCGGTGCGCAATGAACTTCCGGGAGGCTTCTCCAAAGGAATGAAGCAGAAGATGATGCTGATGATCGGCTTTCTCTCCAAGCCAGACGTCTATATTGTAGATGAACCGTTTATCGGATTGGATCCCCGGGCCACCCGAGATTTTTTGAATCTGCTGCTTGCAGAGAGACGTCGGGGAGCCGGTGTATTGATGTCCACCCATGTGCTGGATACCGCAGAGAAAATTTGCGATCGCTTTGTGCTCATATCCGGCGGCCGGATTGCTTCGGAGGGCACGTTGGATCAAATCCGCGAGGCCGCTGATCTTCCCGGCGCATCGTTGTTTGATTGCTTCGATGCGCTCACATGAGAGGGGTGATGGATATGGATCGATCCTATCATTTTAGCCATCCAGGCGCCCTCTTTTGGCGAAGGGTAACCGCACATTGGAAGAATCAACGCGACAATCTGGCAACCGTGGTCGACTGGATCGTGATGCTGTACATCATTGTTCCGGGTCTGCTGCTGGGAGGCGGGCTCTACCGCGAGTTATGGACAAGCCCGCTTCCCGGATGGGCACAGTTCTTCCCGCTGCAGGCGGTGGTAGGCATCCTGCTCTTTATGTTCTCCGGCAGAGTGCTGCTGTTTCTGGAAGAGGCTGACGTGTTGTTTCTTCGGCAGCAGGGGGGATGGATGAAGGGCTTAATGATCAGAGGCATGGTATACAGCCATACGGTCTCAGCGATCAAGGGATTGGTCGTTACAGTGCTTGCGCTGCCAATCCTGGTCAGGGAACATGGGATAACGGGTATTGCCCTGGTGACCTTGCTGGTGATTACAGCAGTATGCGCCTGGTGCGCGAATCTATTAACCGCTATGATTCGCGCAAGCTATAAAGGCTGGCGGAAACATGTGCTGACTTATATCGTACGCTGGCTCTCATTCGGACTGCTGGCGCTGCTTGTTACATTTTGGCTTGAGTCCTACGTTGTACTGTGGGCAGCTTCCTTGATTCTGCTCTTGGTGCTGTTTCTTCTTAGCCGCAGGCGTCTTGCCATGCAAGGGACATTTATCGCAGATGCGCGTGAGGATGCGAAGACAAGGATCCAGTTGACGGAGAAGCTGCTCATTCAAGCTGTTGGTAAACCTCCCAGCGTACGAAGTAAAACCTGGTTTATGCGCAAGTCCGGCCGGTTGTTCAAAGGTACGGCGGAGAAGAGGCTTGCCGATGCGGGGTTAAAGGCGATTTTACGCCACTCTGAGAGCTTATTATTATATATTCAGATTACGCTGGTTGGCATCCTGGCCGTCTGGCTGCCGCCGCCGATCATCAAAATCATCGTATATCTTGCTCTGGTATTGATGATGTCGTATTGGCTGAATACAAGGTGGGCGTTGTTCGCCAAAGCCGAATTTATGCAGGTGCTCCCGTTTACGAATCAGCAGCATCGTTCGGCTGGTGTTCTCGCGGTCCGAACCTTACTCGCTCTTCCCGCCTTTCTATATTCGCTCATGACAGGGTTAACGCTTTTACAAGGGGGAATGGGATGGCTCGCCGCGCTTGTATTGACTGTGCTGGCTGTCATGATCGCGCCCTCGCTCATGTCTTGGCCGGTCTACAAGGAAGAGAGACACTCGCAAGAATAATAAAAAGCGCGCTGGAATGCTCCAATGGATGGGGCATACAGCGCGTTTTTATTCATTATTTGTTTATCACTGCGGCTTCGGCTGCATGCTTGCCTGCCGTATAACCGGTTGCAAAGGCAGCCGTAATATTGTAACCGCCGGTGTATCCGTGAATATCCAGAATTTCACCACAGAAGAAGAGCCCGGGCATCAGCTTGGATTCCATGCTTTTGGGTTGGACCTCCTTGAGGCTGACGCCGCCGCCTGTCACGAAGGCCTCCTTCAGCGAACGGGTGCCCGAAGCGCGGAACGTGAACTTTTTTAGAATGGAGGCAAAGGTTGTCAGCGCCGTTTTGGAGATACCGCTGCAGATCATGTCGCTGTCGATGGACGACTTGGTTAGCAGCAGGGGGATCATTCGTTCTGGCAGCATGCCCTTGAGCACGTTTTTGATGCTCTTTCTTGGCTCATCCTCCAGTCGCCCTTTGAGCTCGGCCTCAAGCTCTGCTTGGGAGCGGTCGGGGAACATATCGATGCCCATGTCCACATTCACGATATCAAACTTCCGCTGTACCTGGCGGATGAACTGACTGCAGCGCAGCGCGATCGGTCCGGACACCCCGAAATGGGTGAACAGCATATCTCCCCGGTGGGCAATCACTTTTTTTCCTTTCGGATTCCAGACGGACAGCTCAACATCCCGCAGTGACAAGCCCTGCAGCTCTTTAGAGGCAATAAAAGGCTCGGTGGAGACGATAGGCACTTCAGTTGGATACAGCTCCGTGATGGTATGTCCTGCCGCCTCAGCCCATGGATAGCCGTCCCCCGTGGAACCGGTTTGAGGCACGGATTGTCCACCCGTTGCAATAATCACGCAGGAAGACTTGATTACTTCCCCGGATTTCAGCTCGACCCCGGCCGTCCGGCCGTTCGCATAGAGAACGCTCTTCACCGGACTGTTTGTCCGGATATCGGTACCAAGCTCTTTCACTTTGCCAATCAAGGCATTCACAACGCTCGAGGCTTTATCCGTCACAGGAAACATGCGCCCATTGTCCTCTTCTTTGAGGCGGATACCAAGCCCCTCGAAAAAAGACATGATATCCTTGTTGTTCCAATGCTGAAAAGCACTATATAAAAAACGGCCATTTCCCGGGATGTTGGAAATCAATTCATCCTGATCTTTGGCATTCGTCACATTGCATCTTCCGCCGCCCGATATGCCAAGTTTACGGCCTAGTTTATCTCCTTTGTCGATCAGCAGAACGGAAGCTCCTCTTTCCCCTGCAGCCACGCAGGACATCAATCCGGAAGGTCCGCCGCCAACGACAATAATATCATAATCAAGCATGTTTGCTCATAGCTCCTTTGGGGGTATATCAACTAATAGATGAATCTTATTATATAGGATATTTGCGAATTATCCCAAACCTCATGATTAGGACATAGGATGGAGTTTCCCCAGGCTTCGAATGAGAAATTACAAGATATTGTAATATGATGTCGCCTATGCTTTAATCAGAAATATTAGATGCGTTGTCCAATTGAGGTGATCGATCGCTGTGCTGAGCCTATGGAAAGATATTTTGCTGCAAGTTTTGCTGTCTGGTACACTCATCTTTCATCTGCCGCTTCTCCTCGACAGACATCTAAAGTGGCTGAACAAGAAGAATCCGGATGATCTGCTTCGATTTCGCCAATATATTGTCATTGCATGCGGAATCAGCACTGTATTATGTGTCTTGATCTCGGCCATGAACGATTATTACGTTCCGATCCATCTTGGCGTAATCCCGTTATTTTTAGGCATATTATATGGAAGTCGACGTTCAGGGCTATGTCTTGCAGCTATATATATCACAAGCTATGGGCTGATGAACGGCTGGTCCACGATCGGCCTCATTCTGTATATGCTGGTTCTGGGGTACTCGCTATTACCCTGGATCACCTCCAATTTCAAGAAAGGCTCCATGACCGAAAAGATTTGTTGGCTGTGGAGCGCGCTTATTCCGGCTATGCTGATTATTGTAGCCTCCCACGCGATTGAAGGAAAGGTTAACCATGATGCTCTGAATCCGGATACGATTCTGGTAACCATTCTGTATATGCTGATCGGAATTTTTTATTCTGGAATGATTGTGTACTGGATCGAATTAACATGTGAGCGCCTGGGCGCAGGCCAATACGCTGTGAAGGACAAAGAGTGGTCGTCTTTAACAAAAATGATGGAGATGATTCCTTTAGGGATGGTTGCGGTGGATCGAAGCGGCAATATCATCGCCTTTAATCAACCGCTTATCCGCAGCTTTCGAAACGTCTTTCCTAATCTGACGACCAGGGATGTCATCGGCAGACCATTATTTGACTTATTGGACGGCATGATTCAAAAGGAACATCTGCGCAGCCGGTTTCAGAGAGCTATAGATGGAATCGAAAGCACCGGCGAGATTATGCGAAGCGCTACCCGGGTGTATTCCACCGGCATCTATCCGCTTATACATCATGGGAACGGCGACATCTTGGGTGCGGTAGGTATTATGGAAGACATTACGGAGCTGGAGAGGCTTCGCACGGAATTTATGAATGTAGAGCGTTTAAGTTTGGTTGGCCAAATGGCGGCAAGCATTACCCATGAGATTCGCAATCCGATGGCTGTCGTGCGCGGATTTTTACAGCTGATGCAGGAGAAGAGTCCGGATACTTTAGACCATTATTACCGGATCGTCATGGAGGAGCTTGATCGGGCCAACGGTATCATCAGCGATTTTTTATCCCTCGCCCAAAACCGGGTGGCAGAAAAAGAAGAGTGTCACCTTCATGACATTATCCATGAGCTTAATCCGCTCTTGTGGGCCGACGCGAATTTGCGCGGACAGAGCATTGAGCTGAAACTCGGAACCGAAATTCCCCCTCTGTACCTGAATACCAAAGAAATGAAACAGCTGATTCTGAATTTATGCCGAAACGGGATGGAGGCTATGGACGATAAGGGAACGTTGACAATTGAAACTCGGAAGGAAGGAGATCGGGCGCAGCTGTACGTTGCGGATACCGGAATCGGCATCTCGGAGAATGAGCTGGAGCGTTTGTTTGAACCATTCTTTACGACGAAGAGCAAGGGAACGGGGCTTGGACTCGCCCTGTGTATGAGCATTGTACAGCGTCATCATGGAACCATTGATGTGAAGTCGAAGCTTGGCGAGGGAACGGTTTTCATTATTTCTTTTCCTCTTCACTCGTACCCGCAAGGTTTGCCGGAATCCCAGAGCGCTGCCGCTTCCGAATAAACGGATTGGTAATTAGGCATCATAAGGCAGAGTTTAGGGTAAAGGAGGGATTCGGATGAGTAAAAATGATTCCAAGCAACAGGAGCAGCAGGAGCGTGAAAACAAAGATCGCCGTGGCGAGCCCATCGTTGACAAGAAAAAAGATGGGGTAAACTATCCTGCTACCTAGTTCAACCAATGGAACAATGAAAAACGGGCGGTATCCTATTTTGTGATGCTGCTCGTTTTGTATTTTCTTGCTTTCACTCTTTAGGATTGTATAATATAGATATCGATGAGCTGTTATAATTCGAACAATCTTGTTTATATAAGGAGTGAAGAGTTATGGGTATGTCTTTTGACCGATATATGCGCGATATGGTTCAACCGATGCGGGATGAGCTGACCAGCTTGGGAATCAAGGAGCTGACAACACCTGAAATGGTGGAGGAAGTTCTTCCTACAGCGAAAGGTACAACGCTGGTCGTTGTAAACTCCGTATGCGGCTGCGCAGCAGGGCAAGCGCGTCCTGGTGTAGCCATAGCGCTTGAGAACCAGGTGAAGCCGGATCAATTGTTTACCGTGTTCGCCGGACAGGATAAGGAAGCAACGGCTAAAGCACGTGAGTATTTTGCTCCGTATCCTCCATCCTCCCCATCGATTGCTCTGTTGAAAGACGGGGAATTGGTGCACTTTATTGAGCGTCATCAAGTGGAGAATCGTTCTGCAGAAGAAATCGCGGCGGATTTGACCGACGCATTCAATCGCTACTGCCAGTAATCGGCAGTTACATAGGCCCCGAAGCATTCGGCATATTCCGAAGCCGCGGGGCTTTTGTTATAGATATAGAATTTATAAGTTATCTAGCTACGCTGATGAAATTCTATATCGCAAGAAAAACTTCCCGCTAAATGCGGTCTGTTTTCTAATGAAAGTACGTCGATAGACGTTTTTCTTATAGGAAGGAAGTACTTCAGAAAGAGAGAACATACTGAAAGGAGTCATATATCATGAGCCTACAAGAACAAATTATCGCAGAGCTGGGTGTCAAACCTACTATTAATGTGGAGGAAGAGGTACGCAAGCGCGTTGATTTTCTGAAAACCTATGTAAAGAACTCGGGCACTTCCGGACTGCTGATCGCCATTAGCGGCGGGATTGATTCAGCCGTGGCTGCGGGTCTGTGCAAGCGGGCCACCGATGAACTCACGGAGGAGATTGGCAAGGAATACAAGACACTCGGGGTGTTCCAGCCATACGGCGAGCAGGCTGATATTTCAGACAGCTATGCGACAGCAAAGGCCTTCGATTTGAAACATACCGTCGAGACGAATATCGAGGAAACGGTGAACGAAATAGCTTTGGAGGTTGAGCATGGCCTGAAAAATATCGGTGTCCATAAGCATATGAGTATTCCCGGTAAAGGCAATGTGAAGGCCAGAGTGCGTATGGTGGTACAATATGCGCTGGCATTTGAGCAGAATTTGATCGTGGTCGGCACGGATCATGCTTCCGAGGCGATTACCGGCTTCTATACCAAGTGGGGTGATGGAGCAGTGGACATTACGCCGCTGAGTTCCCTGAACAAGCGTCAGGTTCGTATGCTTGCATCCTATTTGGGGGTTCCGCAATCGATTCTGAACAAGGCGCCTTCTGCCGGCCTTTGGGAAGGTCAGACAGACGAGAAAGAGCTCGGAATCAGCTACGAGGATAACAGCGATTATTTGGAAGGCAAGACGATCGATCCTGATGTTCAGCAGAAACTCGAGAGCTATTACGTCAAAACCGCGCACAAGCGCAATACGATTCCAGGCATCTAACATACGAATATCCAGGCAAATAGCCTTCCGGAGGAATACCCTCTGGAAGGCTATTTATTTAGCAGGCACTAGGTATATATGATATTGTAGGTCGGTTTGAGAACGCCGTTGGTATATTGCTTCATATCAACCAGTTCGAGTTTTAGCCGACATCAATATGGATGGAATTTGAAATACAATAAATTTAATTAATTCATGTTGTTGTAACACCGTTGGTCTCGCGTTGACGTACATCGACTGATACAATAAGTAGGGGTATATTTTTGGACAGGAAGACTGGATCCATGAAGGAGAGCGGACGATTGTGATCTACGGAATCGGACATGATGTGCTGGACATGAAGCGAATGGAGATGTTGATGACAGGTCCGCATGGAGAAAGATTCATGAAGCGCGTGCTTACGCATGGAGAGCAGGCCATTGCCGCTGGCAAGGGGGCGAAACGGACGGAGTTTGTTGCCGGGCGCTTTGCTGCCAAAGAGGCGATATCCAAAGCCTTTGGCTCCGGAATCGGAGGTATAATCGGGTTCCGTGACATAGAAGTGCTGCCGGGTCCTCTTGGCAGGCCTGAGGCCCGACTATCCCAGGAAGCCTGGGATCGCCTTGGAATGGAGAAGTCCGCACATTATGCGATTCATTTGACGATTTCGCATCAGGCCACGCTGGCTTCCGCTTTCGCCGTGGTTGAGAAGATAAAGTAAGGATGACGAAGGAGATTACTTATAGATGCATAATACGGAACACAAACAATACTTCAGCCACGAGCTGCTGGATTGGTATGAAATCAACAAAAGGGATTTGCCATGGCGCCGGCATCGTGATCCCTATTATATATGGGTATCTGAAATTATGCTGCAGCAGACCCGGGTGGACACGGTAATCCCGTATTTCCACCGGTTTATCGAGCGGTTTCCAACGATTCAGTCGCTTGCGGATGCGCCGGAGGACGATGTATTGAAATGCTGGGAGGGCCTCGGCTATTATTCCCGGGCACGCAACCTTCAGGCTGCCGCAAGGCAGGTGACAGAGCAGTATGGGGGCGTTATGCCGAGCGGCAAAGATGAAGTGTCGGGACTTAAAGGAATTGGTCCTTATACCTCGGGTGCCATTCGCAGCATTGCCTTCAACATTCCTGCCGCAGCAGTGGACGGAAACGTCATGCGTGTACTGTCCCGCTATTTTTTGATTGAAGAAGATATTATGAAGGTGAAAACCCGGACCAAGATGGAGGAGCTGGTGCTGACGCTGGTTCCGGACGGACGAGCATCGGATTTCACCCAGGCGTTGATGGAACTGGGAGCGTTGATCTGTACGCCGAAGTCCCCCAAATGTCTGGTATGCCCGGTGATGGAGCACTGTACAGCGCGATTTGAGGGCAAAGAGGAGTCCCTTCCTATTAAGACGAAGGCCAAGCCGCCGCGTCCTGAATACCGCCTTACGGCCATTGTAGAGGGCACCGGCGTGCACGAAGGGAAGATTCTGATCCGTAAGCGTCCATCCACCGGTTTATTGGCAGGGATGTGGGAGCTGCCGCATGTGATCGTGTCGACTGGGGGGAGCGGCCTACCGGCCGTGATGTCCGAGGAGACGGCGATGAGCCGCTTGAGGGATGCCTTGCTGGAGGAAGGAGTTCCGATCCTGCCGATGGGCCATGTGATGGACGCCGAGCATACCTTTAGCCATATTCAATGGCATATGGGCGTGTACCGCTGTAAATGGCAGGATGTGCCACCTGCAGCCCTGCAAGCAGCAGAGAGTGCAGCGGCATATGAGACAGGCGAAGAGAACTTTCGCTGGATTCACGTTCATGACATGGAACGCTACGCATTTCCGAATGTGTTCATTCGGATTCTGAACTCGTATTTCTCATCTTAAAGCCGTATTTCCCATTGCAGTGGGGGATATCAGTGGCTCATAAGGAGTAGTGGAGCTTTTGCATAGCTGGAAGAATGCGCTTCTTTACATTTTTGGCATTGGGGTTTCCAATCTGGGGAACTGGATCTATCTGGTCGCGATTAATTTGCTTGTGCTGCACATGACAGGCTCTCCTGCGGCAGTGGCTGGATTGTTTATTATCCGGCCGCTCGCAACCCTGTTTACCAACTCCTGGGCGGGCAGTATTATTGATCGGACGAATAAGCGCAGGCTTATGATCACCACCGATGTGATCCGGGGGGCTTTGATTGCCCTTATCCCCTTCATGTCCTCGGTTTGGGGCATCTACTGTATCATGTTTCTGATTAACGTGGCGGGCGCTTTCTTTGGGCCTACGTCCATGACGTATATAACGAAGCTGATCCCTGCAGAGGAACGAAAGCGGTTCAACGCATGGTCCAGCTTTACGACATCCGGCGCGGTGCTGCTTGGACCCGCCATATCCGGTCTATTGATCGCTTATACGGACATTCGGATCAGCATCTTCATCAATGCCGTATCTTTCTTCATCTGCGCGCTTGTCATTTACTTCCTTCCCGATGTGGATGGAGAGGAGAACGCAGGCAATGGACGGGATGCCATCACAATGAAGACACTGCTTCAGGACTGGGCTGCGGTTATTGATTTCGGGAAAGCGGCGAAGTATTTTATGCTTGTATATCTGTTATTTCAATCCGCCATGCTGCTCAGCTTTGCGCTCGATTCCCAAGAGGCCACCTTCATTAAACAGGTGCTGCTCCTCGGCGACGAGGATTACGGACTACTCGTCAGCGTAGCCGGAGCAGGGTATTTGGCCGGCTCAGCGGCTGCGTCTCTAACTGTCAAATGGCTGTCATTGCGCATGTTTATCGGGGCTGGTGTACTTCTGTCGAGTGCCGGGTATATGATCTTCTATGCAGCATCCGGCCTCCTGACGGCCGTTATCGGCTTTATCGTGTTTGGTTTCTTCTCTTCGTATGCGAATGCGGGGTATACCACCTTTTTTCAAAATCAGGTTCCTATTGATCTGATGGGGCGCTTTACGAGCGTGACCCGCTTGTTGGAAGGGATGCTGCAGATTCTCTTAACACTTCTGCTCGGTTTTGCCGCCGATGTCTGGTCGCTGCAGGCCGTATGCCTGATCGGTGCAGGTGCAGCCGTCCTGATCTCGGTCATTCTGCTGGTGGTCATCTATGCACCATCTAAGGTCCGGTATTATGAGTCTGGCCCTCCAGCAGCGGTAAATAACACGTAACAGCATGATATAGATATAGAAAAAGGCTGCTTTCGCAGTAGACAGGGTCTACAGCTGAAAGCAGCCTTTTTTGGTATGATATCGGTTTTTAGTTAGGCGATATTATTTCGCGTTATCGTAACGTTTGCCGACTTCTTCCCAGTTCACTACATTCCAGAATGCGGAGATGTAATCAGGGCGTTTGTTTTGATATTTCAGGTAGTAAGCATGCTCCCAAACGTCCAGGCCGAGGAGAGGTGTTTGACCTTCCATGATCGGGCTGTCTTGGTTCGGTGTGCTGGTTACTGCCAGTTTGCCGTCTTTAACAACGAGCCAAGCCCAGCCGCTGCCGAAACGGGTTGTAGCCGCTTTTGCGAAATCTTCTTTGAATTTGTCGAAGCCGCCCAGCTCGCTGTTGATGGCATCAGCCAATGCGCCAGTCGGTTGTCCGCCGCCGTTTGGTCCGATAACTTCCCAAAACAGGGAGTGGTTAGCATGGCCACCGCCGTTGTTGCGAACCGCTGTGCGGATGCTTTCCGGTACAGCGTCAAGGTTAGCGATCAGATCCTCAAGGGATTTGCCTTGAAGCTCAGGAGCGTTCTCAAGAGCAGCGTTCAAGTTGGTTACGTAGGTATTATGGTGGCGATCATGGTGGATCTCCATCGTTTGTGCGTCGATATGAGGCTCGAGCGCGTCGTTTGCGTAAGGAAGTGCTGGTAATTGAAATGCCATAGTAAAAACCTCCTGTAAATTTAGTTTTTGGTTATGATGAAAGGGTCTTCCTTCGTCAGGAAGTCTTTATCATCCCGGAGACGTAATATGTAATCCGGCTACACTACATATATTAAACCGTTTTGGGTGATTAAATCAACTTTTATGTTTGAAAAGTCCGAGAGGGCTGATTTATTGCATGAAGGAAAGTTGTGACATCGTAAATTAATGGAAAACTTTTCTGTGAAATTTGTCGTTATATATATAGTCTTGAACAAATCTATGATCGAAACGTCGATATAGAAGGTATATGTCGAGGTAGAAAGGAGTCGGTACATAACATGAATAGTACAAAGCTCAGAGTGACTGCCATTCTGATGGCTGCCATTCTGGCTGCGGCACCGCAAGTGGAAGCCGCAGCAACTAAGACACAGCCATCGCAAATCACGAAGTCGACTGCACAGAAGGGTGCAGCGCTGGCTTGGAGCGTGCAGCTTGGGAACAACGTCACGGCAAAGCTTGACCATGCCGACGTATGGCAGCAGACCGGCACGAATGTGGCGGTATTTACACTGACTTATAAAAACGGGGGGAAAAGCGCAGCGCGCCTGGTATCTTATTTTCCCAAGGTGGTGCTTCCCGGTGGTTCCGTGACGGCGGCCAATCCCATATCCAAGGATCTGGCCAAGAAGAAGGTAGAGCCCGGGCAAAGCCTGAGTGTAACCTACTATGCGAAGACCGAGAGCAGCTCCTTGTCCGGCATGAAGCTGGTGATGGACGTATGGAATCCGCAAGTCAAAGGCTACCTGCAGCGTGTCGGAACGTACAGAATGCCCGCCAATTATACAGCAGCCGTACCATCTGGTTCGGGCTCCAAGCTGAATCTGGGCGGCACTCCGGTTACCGTACAGGCTGAATCACTGGAGATCATCAAGTATGACGGCAAAGTCATCGCCAAAGTCGGGATGTATATGACGAACCATGGTGGAAAGGTATGGAATGATCGGGGGTTCGAACCGTATTTGGCGACGGCAAGCGGCAGTTCGTTCCTTCTGCGTCATGAGGCAGGGGCTGAGGGTGTGCCTGTTCAGCCGAAAGAAAAGAAACTGGTTTATTACATAACAGAAGTTCCCTCTTATCTTAAAACGACCGGTTTGCGATTCTCGTGGACCGAAAACGATGAAACGCTGAAGCTGTCGTTGCCGGTCGCATCCTTCAAGCTGCCTGCGGCAACAGCTCCAAAGTGGGATGTTGCGGCGGGCGCAGCCAAGAAGTTGACCATCAAGGGGATTCCGGTCGATGCCAGAATCCGCCAAGCTTCGCTGCGTTCCTCAGGGGGGCAGGGCATATGGAATATCGAGATGGCCTTCAAGAATAAAGGGAAAAAATCGGTGGAGGTTCCGGCCTACGAGTTTGCGATTAAAGCATCCGAAGGCTCCTTCCATCCTTACACTCCGGATAACAAAGCGGGTTTGACGCTGCGTCCCGGGGAAGAGAAAACGATGGTGATGGAAATAACGCTTCCGCTAGATCTCAAGCAGGACCGATTGAAGCTGCAAATGATCGGGACATCTGGACCAGCCAGCTCATCTAAACCGCCGGCGAGCTCGGGTGAACCGGCCGGTGAGCCGACCACCGAGGTCCAGGAGTCATTGACCCTGCCGATTGCATACTTTGCCATCCCTTATCAGACGGAACGCAAATCATCTATCGGTGTGGAGTACGACGCGCAGACGGCCAAAGGATTTGCGTACACGCTGGAATCCATCCAGCGCCTGCCATGGCAGGATCAGGATCTAATCGTTGCGAAGCTGCGTCTGCGGAATACTCAGGAATCCAAATCGCTGCCGCTGCCTGAGCTTAAAGTGAACGTCACAGCGGACGAAAAAACGAGTCTGACTGGTTCGGAGGTTATTGCAGAGGAGCAGGGTTCCCTGATTTCCCCGGGGTCATCAACCGAGGTATATGTCATGGCGCGGATCCCGTATACCAAGGATATCCGTTCGCTTCGCTTCGAGCTGTTTACGCAGCAGGAAACGGCCAAAACGTCGTTCCTTACCATGACCACGTCCGGCATGACGCAGTCGATCAGCACTTTGGAGAAAGGGAAGCCGTATACCGTTACCGCGATTGGTAAGCGCGCAGAGGCGCAGGAACGGCGGACGGTCATCTATGAAGGTGTGGACTCCGATATCGTCTATTCCGAGTTCTTGCTGACCAGCAATGAACAGCGCCGCGTTCAAGCAGCGGTGCTGAAGGGGTATTTCCAAAGCACGGATGGAAAGATCTATGAAGCGGAAACCATTCAGCCTGAAGCCTCGCTTCAGCCGGGGTCCAAGCAGTCGATCGTCTTTTGGGCCAGAGTGCCGAAGGGGGCTGCAAGCGAACTGGGGCTTGCTCTGGGTACGGCGATGACTGGAGGCAAGCTTGCTGAAACGGGTAAAGACGCTACCGGTGTCATGGGTATGAAAAAATTGATGCTGAATCCGATCAGACCTGCCATAAGCTCCGGACTGACAAACCTCGATTGGTATCCTTACCACGTTTCAGTTACGAAAGCGGTAGGACATCTGCAGGAAGGCAGCTCTTCCATTCCGCTGAATATCACGATTGATGTGAAACGCAGCGAGAGCATCATTGCGGCGGACTCCGGTCACAAGCTGATTTTAATCATCAAGGACAACCTCGGGCAGACGCAGGAGCGCACGCTCACGCCAGGAACCGATATCCAGGTCCCAGGCACCCGGTCGATGTCGATCGAGCTGTCGGATGAGCAATACAAAAAACTTCGAGGCGGTTGGTTTAACTTGACCCTGGTGGATGAATTCCAGAACGAGCGGATCACGCTGGGCAGTCAAAGCTATAATCTGATATTCACGCCTACAGCGGTTCCTGACGAGGAGAGTTAAATTAAGAACCGGAAAGGAATAGCGAACATGTTGCGTTTGGAAAATGTATCGCACAGCTTTAAGAACGGTAACGAAGTATTAAAAGTGCTCCATAATATCCAGTTTGAAGTCCAGAAGGGGGAGATGATTGCCCTGCTGGGCAGCTCCGGGTCGGGCAAGTCCACGCTGCTCAACTTGATGGCAGGACTAATGAAGCCGACGGAAGGTCATATTTATATTGCCGATCAGGATATTGTCAAGTATGGGGAAAACAAGCTTGCTGTCTTCCGGCGCAAGCATATCGGCTTTATTTTTCAGGCCTATGAACTGATCCCGACACTCACGATTCGTGAAAACGTTGAGCTTCCCCTGGTCTTTCAATCCGTTTCTCCATCCAAGCGCCGCAAGAAAGCGATGGAGCTTCTGGAGATGACGGGGATCGGCGATAAGGCTTCACTATACCCGTCCCAACTGTCAGGCGGACAGCAGCAGCGCGTTAGTATTGCGCGCTCGTTGATTACCGAGCCTTCCGTCATTTTTGCGGACGAGCCGACGGGTAACCTGGACACCAAAACGGAAGAGGAAATTATCCGAATCATGATGGCGCTGAACGAGTCCATGAAAACGACATTTGTCATCGTTACTCACGAGATGGAAGTCGCTGCCCAAATGAAAAAAACGATTATGCTCCGTGACGGTTATCTGGTTCAGCCGGAGGACTATATAACGCCAGCAGCAGGTCAACGGGGGCCAAACGGCCCCTCGTCCCTGCCTGGGGTCCCGGTTCATACGGAGGGGGCAGGTGAGGTCAGCTGATAATTTTAGACAGCATACGGCTGGCATGGGGACAGATTAAACGTCGTAAAGTGGTGACAGCCCTGTGCATGACTGGTATTTCGATTGGATGCGCGGCTATTATCGTAGCGATCAGCATTGGGAACGGCGCCCAGAATTATTTGGAGACGGAAATAATAGGCGGCATGAAGCTTGACGAGATTACGGTGACTCCACAGGGCTCAAGCGGGCAAGGAGAAGTCAGCGGCCCCGCGGCCGGAGCTGACCGGGGATTGCTAACGGATGATAAAGTTCAGGTGATTCAGGGCTTTGATCATGTCAAATCCGTTATAGCCACCAAGCAGCTCGGGTATTTTAGAGCCATTTCGTCCGACAACCTGATAAACGACGGCTTCAACGTCGTGGCCGTGGACCTGTCAAAGCTCAAAGAGCAGGGTAACAGGTTCAAGGAAGGTGGCGCGCTTGAACAGATCGGTGCTATGGTGCTCAATTACGGAGCAACAACCGGATGGAAGGATGCAGAGACGAGCGAAAGATTGATGAATATGATAAATACCGATCCCAATAACCCGAAGCTATGGGAAGAATATCAGATGTATGAGAGCACCGTTTCGGAAATGCACGGCAAAAATATTCAGCTGGAGTCGATGGACGCAGACAAGAAACAGCTTAGCCCACAGCTTTATGTTGGAGGCGTGCTGGACGTGCCTACGGGGAGAGATGCCCAGTTTGCGTTCTACGATCGTCAGGCCTATATTTCCTTTGATACGGCGGAATGGCTAACAAATAGCTTGAACCTGCAAAATAGGACAACTTCGAAACAGCGGGTATACGATAGTCTAACCATCAAAGTGGATGATCTGCAGAGTATTAAACCGCTTGAGGATTTGATCTCAAAACTTGCGCTGAATGCGAGCGACAATCTGGCCATGCGCGATCAGGTCGCTTCCCAATTGGATACATTCAAAGCGATCGCTCTCGGCATAGGCGTATTTATCCTGTTATTGGCCTCGATATCAATCATCGTAGCCATGACGATGTCTACGCATCAGCGCCGCAGGCAAATCGGCATCATGAAGGTCCTTGGGGCGAATATGCCGCAAATCCGCAACATGTTCATCGTAGAAGCCAGCCTGCTCGGTTTGCTTGGCGGATTGCTTGGCATCGTGTTCGCATTTTTGATCATCAAGGGACTGAATTCATTCATTATGGCTTCGGCGGGCATGTCAGGGCTGCAAATTGCGGTTACGCTGGAGACGCTGCCCATCGGCATTGCATTCGCTGTGCTGACCGGAATCTTCTCGGGGATCTATCCGGCGATCAGCGCAGCAAGAACGAATGCACTTCTGGCCATCAAGCGGGATTAGGATAATGAGCATCGGAAAGGAAGCTAAATCGGTATGATAAAAAAAATCATAAAATGGACGGTTATCGTTGCCGTGCTGGGCTTGGTGGGATATTGGGGATACGGACAGGTGAAACCGAAAGAACCCGAGATTCCCATGATGGAAGAGCCGCAGGTCATCACATTTCCCGTAACCGAGGAAACCATCGTCTCGACCGTGCAGGTCAAGGGAACGTCAGAATACGGACGGGAGACCAATGTTTACGCACCTTTTGAAGCGAAAGTGGAGTCCTGGAACGTCAAGAACGGCCAACAGATTAAGAAAGGCGATGCGCTTTTTAAATTGGAGCAAACGGCCATTCGCCAGCAGCTTCAGCAGAAGGAAGCCGAGCTGCAGAAGCGGAAGCTGGAGAAGGAGCTGAAGGAGTTCACGTTAAATCAGGACCTCGATAGCGCCCCGGCCTTAGCAACGGAGGCCGAGCGCCTTAAAATGCTGGCAGACCAGGAAAATGCTCGGCTGAGCAGTCAGCTGGACGAGGTTACTAACGATATTGAACGCCAGACGCTGGCCGACTTGAATGACAGGCTGAAGAAAGCTACATATCTATCACCTGCAACAGGCCTGTTTCTGTTCGACCCGACGCAGCAGGTGCCGCAGTCGGTGACGGCGAACCAGTATATCGGCAAAATCGTCGATCTGGATTCCCTTCGCTTAGTGGCATTTGTCGGGGAAAACGATATATTTAGCATTAAGCCGGACATGGCGGTTGAGGTTAAGATGCCGTCCATCAAGGATCTCAAGCTGAAGGGAAAGGTGTTGGAAGTAGCTAAATTCGCCGAGACGACGGCCCAGGAGAAGCAAACTTCCCAGGCACCGCAGTTTAAGGTGATCATCTCGCTGCCGAAGGAAGAGCGTTTGATCGGCGGGCTGACGCTAAACGGAGACATTGTAACCAAACGGAAGGATAAGGCGGTTGTAGTTCCTAAACTTGCCGTTATGACGGACGGAGGCACCTCCTATGTCATGGTGGACAAGGGAGGCGGCCAGATTGAACGGCAGGATATCGAGACCGGCTTGCAGACGCTGGATAAAATCGAGGTGTTGTCAGGGCTGAAAGTGGGCGACACCGTCGTTCTCCAGTAAGTAAATATCATGATCAAATAACACAGCGTTCCTCAGAGGCACATAGCCGAGAGGACGCTGTTGTTTTTTACTACTTGTCTTTATCCTCGGTGGAACTGGAGAAGTTTGGTTATTTTATCGAAGTGTAAATCTCAAATAAGAAAGAAAAGTCCTGGAAATTAATGGACCTATTTTAACTGTGAGCTAATGGTTTAGCAGCAGGAAACAAACCTATCATTCAACAAAAATATGGAATATTATCCAGCCAAAATGATGAAAACGCTTCCTATAAAGCGCTTTCAGAAGAAAACTCGTGAATTTACGAGAAAGATGTGGTTTAATGGACAAGGAAAGAGGATTTTCGGGTTTTTTGTAGTAATATAAATGTCAGGTTTGCGTAAACGGAATACTAGATTTTTGTAAACCGGGTAAACCGCATCATGCTAACGAAAAGGGAGATTTTGAAATGCATGTTCGTTCCTTTCAGTTGAGTGACTGTAACCCCGTAACCGAGCTACTTCAGATTGCTTTATCGGAAGAATGCTACGAAAACACGATGGAGCCCTTCTCCAGGCAGCTTGCTTGGGATTCCGATCTTATTATGGTAGCTGAAGAAAACGGTGAAATCGTTGGTGCCTTAATCGGTACGATCGAACGCAATCATGGTTGTTATTACCGCATTGCCATTCATCCCGACTATCGTAGAAAAGGGATTGGCAAATCTTTGATTTCGGCAATGGAACAGCGTTTTCAATCACGGAAAGTCAGTCGGATTATGGTAGCCGGAGACGAGCACAACGCCGCAGCCATGCCATTTTATGAAGCCATGGGATACGGTGCCAGCCAAATCCTGCGGTCGTTCCAGAAGCTCAGTATCCTTGGTCAATAGTCGTAATGACAAAAGCGGTACATATGAGCGACGCAAACGGCGGCTTTAAGCTTCGACAGAGATAAGAAACGACATTTTTTCGATATGAAGCATATCTTTCAGCCGTTGCAAATGGGTGGGAGATATGCTTTTCTATTAATGTACCTTTTTTGAAGGTGCCGCCTTCGTTTTCCGGAGGTGAAATCGAAGTAAAGTAGGTGTAGCATGGGACAAGTGATTTCTCCGGATTCAACTGAGCATGGCGAGAACAACGAACCTCAGAATCAACCTGGCAAGAAGAACGGCTGGGCTGCCGAGCTTTGGGATTGGGTAAAGACGATTGCGATTGCATTTGTTATTATGGTGCTTCTAAATATGTTTGTGTTCAACCTGTCTATGGTTAAGGGTGAATCTATGCAGCCGACACTGGTAGCATCGGAGCGGCTATTTATTAATAAAGTGGTATATCGCTTTTCAGAACCGAGCCATGGCGATGTTATTGTACTTAAGGACCCGAGTGATGGCCCGGATAAGAAGGAGTTTCTGGTAAAACGTGTCGTGGGCGTACCTGGAGATACCATTGAGGTAAAGGACCAGAAGCTGTACGTAAACGGGGTTGCAAAGCAGGAAGGATATACCGATGTCCCGATCGAGGATCCTGGCTTTGAGCCTATAGTACTGGAAGAGGGCCGCTACTTCGTTATGGGAGATAACCGCCATCTTGGAAAGAGCAAGGACAGCCGCATGTTCGGCAGCGTGAAGGAAAGCGACATCGTAGGCAGAGCCGAATTTATTTTCTGGCCGTTGTCTGAGATCAAAAAGCTGTAACTGAAAAAAGACAGAACATCATCCCAGGAAAGGAGGCGCTGGAGAATGACCTACACACTCGGCTCGTACGCTCCTCCGCCTTCGGTATGGGAGGAGCTCAAGCAGGAGCTCAAGGCCGTTGCGCCGGAGCTCGGCATTGATGATATCGGCTTCGCTTCGGCGGAGCCGTTCCAATCCCTGAAGGGAATTTTGCAAAACCATCGGGATAAAGGGTATGAATCGGGCTTTGAGGAGTCGGATCTGGATAAGCGGGTTACTCCGGCCCTTCCCGGAACGGAGCCGATGTCCCTGATCGCCATCGCCATAACGTACCACTCCAAGATGGAGAACCCGCCCAAATCGGAGCCAGGTAAATACAGGGGGATTATGGCGCGGTCTGCTTGGGGAAGGGATTATCATCAGGTGCTCCGGGAGGCCATGAACCGTCTCGAGGAATACATTAAAGAACGCGTGCCGGATGCGAAGCTTGAAAGCATGGTGGACACCGGCGCGCTTGTCGACCGGGCGGTTTCACAGCGAGCCGGGATTGGCTTTAGCGCCAAGAACTGCTCCATCATCTCCCCGAAATTCGGTTCATGGATATTCCTTGGCGAAATGGTAACGAACATCCCGTTTCCTCCGGATACGCCGGTAACTGAGGATTGTGGGGAGTGCACCAAATGCATCGATGCTTGCCCAACCGGCGCCCTTGTCGGTCCAGGGCAGCTGAATGCCCAGCGCTGCGTTTCTTTTCTGACCCAGACCAAAGGGTTTCTGGACGAAGAGGCCATGCGCAAGATCGGCAACCGGCTGTATGGATGCGATACCTGTCAAATTGTTTGTCCGAAGAACCGGGGCAAGAGCTGGACTCATCAAGAGGACTTCAAGCCCGATCCTGAAAAAGCCAAGCCGCTGCTCCTGCCCATCCTGGATATGAGTAACCGGGAATTCAAGGAGGCATTCGGAGATACGTCGGCCGCATGGCGCGGCCGAAAGCCGATTCAGCGCAATGCTGTCATCGCGCTTGGCAACTTTAAAGATATTTCAGCCGTACCGAAGCTGAGCGAAGTACTGCTGAAAGACCCGCGCCCGGAGCTGCGGGGAACCGCTGCATGGGCTCTGGGCCGTATTGGAGGCGAAGAAGCGTTGAACAACTTAGAGAAAAGCATGAAATCAGAAGGGGATTCCCAAGTACGAGATATGCTGCAGCAAGCCTTGAATAAACTGAATGAACCGAGTGAGAAAGAAGCGTCTGACGGAGCTGCGGCTGCGGCTGTTGCTTCCTCCGCTAGAACTCCTGTTGCAGGTTCCTCTAATGGGGACAAGCCGGGACAGGAAAGTCCTGTTATTCAGGGAGTCGAGCCGATGGCCGTCCCTGAGGGAGGACCGGAAATGTTGTATTACGATGAACTTCAATCTCCGATTGGACCGCTGACGGTCTGCGCAACGGAGAAGGGATTATGTCTGATTGAATTTGGCAGCTTCTATGTGAAGGAAGCGGTCATCCAGCAGTGGTCACGGACCTGGGCCGGTAACGGCGGCTATCAGCGTGACGAGGCAAGATTAGCTCCTGCGATCACGCAGTTGAAGCAGTATTTTGCAGGGGAGCTGAAGGCGTTCGACGTACAGCTGGACATGCGTGGCACCTCATTCCAATTGCAGGTATGGGAAGCGCTGAAGTCCATTCCTTATGGAACGGTTTGTTCCTATAAGGATGTAGCCGAATCCATCGGGCGTCCAAAAGCGGTTCGTGCCGTGGGCGGGGCGAACAACAAGAACCCCGTTCCGATCATCGTGCCATGCCACCGGGTGGTAGGGGCCGATGGAGCCTTGATCGGCTATGCCGGCGGTCCGGAAATCAAGCGCACCTTGTTAACCATAGAAGGAGCCATGCCGGACCGGAAAGGGTCGTAGTTGACCAAGGCGTATCATCGGGCCTGTCTGCTGCCATGTATCTGTTATTTTCATTTGCTGTGACGAAAAGGACATGCTATGATAGGTTCGTGTATGCGCCATTAAATGGCAGATATTAGTAGAAGGTGGTCAAGTGATGGATATTGTCATTCCGATTATTACATTGATCGTGGGTCTGGTCGGCGGATTTTTCATCGGCGTATTCTATTTGCGCAAGCAATTGGAAAAGATGCAGAACGATCCGCAAATGCTGCAGAAGATGGCAAAACAAATGGGGTATAACATGAACGGCAAGCAGATGCAGCGTGCACAGCAAATGATGAAAAATCAGCCTGTGCCGGGTAAAGGGCAAGGCCGTAAACGCAAATCATAATGCAAGAAAGCCCACTCCCGTCTGAATAGATGACGGAGGGGCATTTCTATTTAAAAGGCCGCTAACAGCGGCTATAAGTTAACCGTTTGCTTTTTATATGGAACGAAAAAGGGGGATGTACTGTGGCGGGTGTAAAGGATTATGTAAACAATAAAGTCGGCGATAACCGAGAGCAGATCGAGTATCATGTAGAGCAAATATTGAAACTGATCGGTGAAGATCCCCAGCGTGAGGGACTCCTTGAGACACCGGCCCGTGTGACGCGGATGTATGAGGAGATCTTTGCGGGATACGAAGTGGATCCCAAGGATGTTCTCGGGGTTACCTTTGACGAGAATCATGAGGAATTGGTTATCGTAAAGGATATCGTATATTACAGCCAGTGCGAGCACCATATGGCGCCGTTCTTTGGTAAAGTCCATATCGGTTATGTCCCTAGCGGCAAAATCGCCGGCTTGAGCAAGCTGGCACGTCTGGTAGAGGCGGTTACCCGCCGTCTTCAGGTACAGGAACGTATCACCTCGCAAATCGCGGATATTATGGTGGAGGCGCTGCAGCCAAACGGCGTGATGGTCGTTGTGGAAGGCGAGCATCTGTGCATGTGCGCGCGCGGTGTGAAGAAGCCGGGCAGCAAGACGGTCACGTCAGCTGTACGCGGTACCTTCCAGAGTGATTCTGCACAGCGTTCGGAATTTCTGTCTTTGATTAAAGACTAACCATGATCCAGACGATCGAAAAAAGGCTTCGCCCACGGAGGCGAAGCCTTTTTTTGTGCTCAATAACAAAATGTGGGCTCATATGATAATCGATGTTGGGCAAGGGTGCCTCAAGAAGCGCCATCCACTTGTTTCATATATTGCACATACTGGATGAGTGCATGTTTTTGCTCCTCGATATCCCGGATGCGGCGGGACATCTCCATGAAGAACGTTTCAATCTGATCGCGCAGCACATTGGCGGATTGTCCCTTCCAATCCTGCAGACGGGCGTACATGACCCGTGCCTCCTGTTCGTCGGCCCGAATAGCTGCCAGCAGTCCTGACAGCTCGCGTTCGGCTTGAAGCAAATCATCAAGCTCCAGCAGAATCTCTCGACTCATCTCCATCCCTCCCGGTAGCTTTCGTATTGATGTTTATCCGCTGTTGTCTGTCCGTTCAAATAAATCCGCCTTGAATTTAATATATTGAACGATGTCGGTGGTATGCTGCAGATGCCATTGACTCATCGACATGATGGATGTATCCAGCTGCTGGACAATCGGCTGTAGACGCCTGCTGTGGCTGGAGAACATGTATTTGGAGAGGCGCCGCCGGATTCCCTGTATTTCGGCATCACTTTGATGGGCGTGTGCTCTCCATTTCTCGGCCACGCTTCGCAGCTCGGCAGGGGTCACCTGAATGGTTCCAGCTGAGCCTCCTGCGGAGCCGGCTATGGCTGCCAGCGAGCCCCCCAACCCTAAGCCCAGATTGCTCAGCGGCCCGCCAAGGCCAAACAAGAGATCGCTATGGGCAGGGATTCTGGGCGAATCAACGGCTTTGCCGGTAGCGCCGTCATACAGGGGATTAGAAATGTAGCCATTCTCGAATTGATAGCGGTCAAGCTGATGATAATTGGGGCCGCCCAGTGTATTATCAATTTTTTCTTTTATACTAAGCCCGTCATTGGCGTCTTTATAACTGGAGTCTATGTAATAGGTAGAACCAACGTGGCCATCGAAGCCGCCGAGCGCACCGCTGGCAATAATGTCGCCAGGATGGGCGAAATTAGTGATTTGAGAGTCGAATTCCCCGTTCTCTGCCTTTCTTCTAGCTTCAGGGGAGAGGCTTCCGATGACCGACGGAGCACTGAAGGTGACAGCCGACATGCCTGTATAGGTGGCAGCATATTGCGCATTGGCTCCCCCCAAGGAGTGACCCGTAAGGGTGAAATCAACGCCTTTGTATTTCTCCTTCATTTCCAGCGCATAATCCTCGGCTTGGTACAATTGGTTGGTTCCCCATATATCCGTTTTTTTATCGATCTTCCTCGATTGTTCACCGAACCAATCCGTGACATCGTTAATCCCCGTGACTTCTTTGACTTTGTCCACATGGTCCGCCCAAGGTGGCCGAAATTCCGGGATTTTTCTTTTGATCTCTTCAATGCCAATATCCGCATCAGCCAAATAATCGGGGAGAGCATGGGATAAGTCTTTGCCTGCCTCGGTGCCCCGGTATGCGATAACGGCCTGGTTCGTTTCCTTGTTGTAGAAAGTTACCGCATCAAAACCTGATATACTGTTGCTCTTATAGTCCTCAAGGACCTCCCATCCAGGCAAGTCCTCAACGGTATCTTCTTTTTTCAGATCGAGATAAGCCGCCTCTGACATCAATCGGTATGTCTCGTCATCCACTTGCGGTGAACTCAAATATACTCCCTCCTTAACATGACTCAGCAGGATCAGAACCTGTAGTTACAGCCAAATGGCAGCCACAACCCATCACTCGCCCTTAATCGCTTTTCTGAGCTCCGGGTTCATCACGAAGTTGGATGTCTCGCCTGTGTTGAAATCAACGGATATTTTAAAGGTTTGTTCAGGATGATCTACGACAAACCCTTCGAGGTTGACCTTGTCCGCTACGATCGAAGGCATCATCTCTTCTTTGGTAATCTCTACATCCAAGTCGTACTTCTCTTTAAAATGCTCAACGGCTGTGGTTTTAGCCTTCGTTATGACTTCGTCCGAGCTGTCGTCTGTAGTAGCTTGGTTATTGTTCACGGGCTGGCATCCTCCAACAATTAAAATGATAAGCACAAAAGCAATAATGAAAACACGTGATTTGAACCTACTGTTCACACTGACCCATCCCTTCAGTGGTGATGTTCTGCTCTTACAGGCAAACTGAATCTTGCAGTCTTAGCATGGATCGCATAAGATTCTCTTCCTTTTGCCTAGGCAATGTAGAAGCTGCATATCAAGCTCACTGTCATATCATAATCCAGCATATGGTAGCGTTCAACCGAATAAATAACCAGATATGTGGTAAAAAAGACCTAACAATAGGATCGGGTTATTCCTTAGCTTGAATAATCAAGTCCAATTCTGGACTCATGACCAAGTGCCCGGTTTCAAGAGTCACCCCCTTGAATAATGATAAGCCCTCCTTAAACTCCATAATGAAGTAAGGAGGGCTATAGACATCATACCCAATATTAACCAATGTGAAGCAGCCCGGCCAAGCTTTGAATTAAAAAGGCTTCCATTTCAGCTTGCTGGCATGCTTGAAGCGCTCCGCAACCTCCGGCCAGTAGACCACGTTCCACCAATCGTTGATGTAATCCTTGCGTTTATTTTGATGTTTAAGGTAGTAGGAATGCTCCCATACATCCAGAGCGAGGAGAGGGACGACATCCCACTGGGAGAGATTCTGATGTTTCTCGGCCTGCAAAATTTCAAGTCGATGGCTGCGCGGGCTCCAGACGAGGATTGCCCAGCCGCCGCCTTCCACTTTGTCTGCAGCCTCGCTAAAGTGCTTTTTAAAGCGATCGAAGCTTCCAAAATCCTTCTTGATCTGTTGGGCCAGCTCCCCGCCAGGCTCGCCACCGCCTCGTGGGTTCATAATGTTCCAGAAGATCGTGTGCAGATAGTGGCCGGCACCATGAAAAGCCAGCTCGCGCTCCCAATGCTTCACCAGCTCGAAATCGCCGCTTTTTCGGGCCTCCTCCAATTTCTTCTCCGCCTTGTTCAGACCATCGACATAGCTTTGGTGATGGATGTCGTGATGAATCCGCATGGTTTTCTCGTCAATATGAGGCTCCAGCGCATTATAAGCGTAAGGCAGTGGAGGAAGGCGGTGTCCGCCAATCGGTACGGCCTTGCCGCTGTCTCCCATACCTTGAATGGACAGTTCAGCCTCAGGGGGAGATGGGGGAGGGGAGGAGGCCTGGTGAAGCGTCATCGACTGCATCGGCATATCCACATCCATGAATCTTTCCAGCGCTCCGGCGGAGTTGAGCGTCTCCAGCGTGTTCATGAAGTATTCGGACTCCCGAATCACATGGTGCAGGACCGTGGCGGCGAGCGGAACTTTCTGAACAGCCTCACTATTCTCCTTTAATCCGTGGAGCTGGCGGATGAACTCTCTGGATTGCTCGCAGGAAGCGCGCAACAACTGCTCGACCTGGGCCAGCACTTGAGGCGAAGGAGGTGCGTCATAACGTAGAATGTGGCGCAGAAGTTCGTCTGCTGCTTTTTCCGTGTCAGCGAACACCACGGCCCATTGATCCAGCATCTTGACATAGACCGGCTCCAGATCCGGCACAATGGCTTTGATGAGCCCGGTATGCTTCCTTTCCTGATGCTTCCAATAACGAATCTCTTCGAGTAATCGTACCGGGAGCTTCGCTCCGTAAATAAATAACATGTCCGTTCCCTCCAGTATCAGGTTCACTAAACACACTATATTCAGTTAGCGGCCTGTATTATGAGGGGGAAATTAAAAATCCCCCGCTGCATCAAAGCGGCAGGGGGGGAGATGGATCGTATGATCAATAAAGCATCAGGATTCATCCGGAGTTTCGAGTTTTCCTAGAAAGGTGGATACTCTGCGCAGATATTCTTTAGGGTGCTCACGGAAGATAAGCTCATGATGCGCATCCTCTACAATCCAGGAATCCGAATCTGTATGGGTTTGATTGGAAGCAATCTTCTCGGCGATCGGGTAAGGTGCCTTATCGTCTTTCGTTCCGTGGATGAACAAGGTCGGGAACGGATAATCGTGCTTCTTCACTTCATTGTAAGGGATCTGATCCAGGCTTGTGCCGTTGAGCACAGGGAAGAGCAGCTCCAGAATCTCCAGGGACGGATGACGCGGGAGATTGATCTGGTTGTGAATATTGTGGTAAAGCGTGTCTGGCTCCAATAAAAAGGCGCTGTCCAGAATCATGGCATCCACATCCTTGGTCTCAAGCCCTGCCTGCAGCGCGGTACCCGCCCCCATGGAGAAGCCCCAGACGACAATTTGCTTCGCGCCGCGCTGCTTCACATGTTCAATGGCCCCGAGGAGCTGGCGCTTCTCCTCCTTGCCCCCGGTTGCCACTTCCTTGCTGGTCTGAGAGGCAAAGCCGTAGTCAAACATCAGCACATTAAAATTCATATTGTGCGCGTAATGGGCGATATCGTACATCGGTACCCAGGTTTCCTCCCGATTGGCGCCGTAACCATGGCTGAGCACGATGGTTTTGGAGGAGTTCTCGGCCGGGATATACCATCCATTTATATTTCGTTTGCCGTCAATGGAGTGGAACGTGATATTCT
The DNA here is from genome assembly GCF_018613005.1 of Paenibacillus sp. ISL-20. Lineage (NCBI taxonomy): Bacteria > Bacillati > Bacillota > Bacilli > Caryophanales > Paenibacillaceae > Paenibacillus > Paenibacillus sp. ISL-20. The sequence goes on along the minus strand of NZ_JAGGRD010000031.1, from coordinate 47,631 downwards.
CGTAATTCATATCTTTAGCAAGCTTGGGATTGGAATAGAGCGGAGCAACCGTCGGATTCGACAAAACCCAAGCAATATAGGCATGAAGCGCAATAAAACAGAAAACAAGGAAAAAAACGACAGATAATAACAATGCTAATATAATATGCTTTAAACGAACCAAGCCCGTCGACAGCTCGGCCGGCGTGTCATTTAATTGGGAGAGTGGGGCATTACTACCAGTCGTTGTGCTCATAAGTGGCCCCTCCTTACCATATAGTCTGGATATGTTTCGTTAACATGAAAGAGTTGAAATTATAATAATCGTATGCCCGGATGCCTATAAAGTCAATGCAAATCCATAGATTGTAAGACAACTGTAAAGTCCCTGTCTCGATGGTTTACTTTTGAGAAGAATTCTCATATAATTCTTGTAACCAGGTTTCATACAATGAAACAGGAGAGGAGCTGGTCGGGATGGAAGATCGTAAATTAACGGTGCGTGCTGTAGAGCGGGCACTTGATATATTGATGTGTTTTACGAAAGAAAGTGAACTTGCCCTCACGGAGATTTCTTCCCTTATCGGATTACATAAAAGTACTGTACATCGGCTGCTAACAACGCTGGAAGACAAAGGATTCGTTGTGCGTAATAAAGAAACGGAGAAATATCGGCTCGGCTTGAAAATATGGGAGCTGTCTATGCATCTGTCCCAAAGCGACGACCCGGCGATTCGCCTTCTGCCCGCGATGGAAGCCTTGCGGGATCGGCTTGGGGAAACGGTGAGTTTGTATTTAAGAGACGGTTCGGATCGTCTTCGGATTCAAGCGGTTCAGAGCAACCAGGGCATTCGGCGGGTCGCCCAGGTCGGCGTACGACTGCCGTTGTCGGTTGGCGCCTCTAGCAAGGTTCTGGTGGCCTTTGCGCCACCGGCCGATCAGGAGGACCTGCTGAATGCGCCGGATTGGCCGGAGTCAGTTGATAGGATCGTTTATCGGCAGCAGCTGGCCGAAATACTGGAGAAGGGATACGCGATCAGTATCGAAGAGCGCGAGCCTGGGGCCGCTGCGGTATCCGTACCGATCTTTGACCGGAATGGTCAAGTGGCGGCAGCACTGTCGATGTCAGGGCCAGTCACCCGTCTGTCAGCGGAAACGCTCCGCGAACATGCGCCAATCCTGATGGAGGCGGCACGGGAAATGGGAATGATGATTTAATTCATTCTATTGCCGGAGTGCGGACAGCATCACTATAAGTTATTGAATGACCGGGAGGCTCCATGTGATACAGCCGCCCGGTTATTTTTAGAATCAAAAAGGACCGTTCCCTACAATCTTGGTGATTGGGGACACGGTCCTTTTGTTGTGACGGCTCAACTAGATAATAGGTAAGCGTCGCTTAGGTCAGCTTCATATTCTTTTCCTTCATTTTCTGATTGAGGATCTCTTGAAAGGTGAGGGGTTTATCTTTCGCTTCCTCTCTTTTGGGTGCAGCCACCGGCTGCGGCCGTTGGTATTGATGATGGAGCGATGTCATCGTATGTATTTTGATCATAGGTACCTTCCTCCTAGGTCTGGATTTCCGCGAATGTTTTTTACCCATTAACCTCCATGGCATCATTCGAAACGGAGTTTCCAATATTCAGGAAAAAAGTACCGGAAAATAACAAAATCCCCATCATCCATGCACGGATGATGGGGATTTTTTACTAAGGCCAAATCACCTATAAGAATGCCTTATTGGTTCGATGCGATCATTTGACGCAGTACCGTTTGGAGGATACCTCCATTATGGTAGTAATCCACGTCCACCATGCTGTCGAGACGGGCGATAGCTTGGAACTCGAATTGGGTTCCGTCTTCGCGCGTAGCGACAACCGTCAATTCCTGGCCTGGCTTCACGTCGTTGCTGAGGCCCAGGATATCGAATGTCTCGCGGCCGTTCAGACCAAGGCTTTTCCAGCCATGACCTTCCTGGAACTGGAGCGGAAGAACGCCCATGCCCACAAGGTTGGAGCGGTGAATACGCTCGAAGCTTTCAGCCAGTACAGCTTTGACACCGAGGAGATAGGTCCCTTTTGCCGCCCAGTCACGGGAGCTTCCTGTACCGTATTCTTTACCTGCGATAACGACGAGGTTCTGTCCGCCTGCTTGATAATTCATCGAAGCGTCATAGATGGACATCACTTCTTCCGTTGGCAGGTAAGTCGTTACGCCGCCTTCCGTACCTGGAGCTACCTGGTTACGGATCCGGATGTTAGCGAAGGTACCGCGCATCATGACTTCGTGGTTACCACGGCGGGAGCCGTAGGAGTTGAAGTCTTTGCGTTCAACGTTGCGGTCGCTCAGATATTTGCCGGCAGGGCTGTTGGTTGCAATGTTACCCGCTGGGGAGATATGGTCCGTTGTAACGGAATCGCCCAAGAGAGCAAGCACGCGCGCTTCTTTGATGTCCTGGATGTCGTTCAAGCCGTTGCCGAGGCTTTCGAAGAATGGCGGGTTCTGAATGTAAGTGGATTGATCGTCCCACTCGTACAGCTCGCCTTCAGGAACAGGAATCTTGTTCCAACGCTCATTGGCTGTGAACACATTCTGGTACTTCTCACGGAAAGCGTCAGGGCTAACGGCTTGACCGATCGCTTCGCGGATTTCCGCGCTCGTTGGCCAGATGTCTTTCAGATATACAGGCTCATTGTTCGGATCGTAGCCGATCGGCTCGTTCTGCAGGTCGATGTTCATTGTGCCTGCCAGGGCGTAAGCCACAACCAGCGGCGGCGAAGCCAGGTAGTTGGCTTTGACTTGAGCATGCACGCGGCCTTCGAAGTTACGGTTACCCGACAATACGGCGGCTACCGTCATGTCGTTGTCGGTAATCGCTTCGCTCACTTCATCCGGCAATGGACCGGAGTTACCGATACAAGTTGCGCAGCCATAGCCTGCAACATAGAAGCCAAGAGCTTCAAGGTAGTGCAAGAGACCGGACTTCTCGAGGTAGTCGGTTACGACAAGGGAACCTGGAGTCAAGCTGCTCTTCACATAGCCGGGCTTTGTCAGGCCGCGTTCAACGGCTTTTTTCGCCAGGAGACCTGCGCCGAGCATAACGCTTGGGTTTGACGTGTTCGTACAGCTGGTGATGGCTGCGATAACAACTGCACCCGTTCCCATTTCACTGGTAGAGCCGTCTTTATGATTGACTTTAACGGTTTCCGCGATTTTCTCATCGCTGAGGCCGTATCCGCCTTTGTCGATTGGCGTACGGATGATATCGTTAAAGTTTTGTTTCATGTTGGTCAGCTCGATACGGTCCTGCGGACGCTTTGGTCCAGCCAAGCTTGGTACAACCGAAGCGAGATCCAATTCGATTACATCGGAGAACTCAGGGTCCGGTGTATCTGCCGTACGGAACATGTTTTGCGCTTTATAGTAGCTCTCCACAAGCTCAACCTGCTCGTCGGTGCGGCCCGTATTGCGGAGATAAGCCAGGGTTTCACTATCAACCGGGAAGAAGCCGATGGTAGCGCCGTATTCTGGAGCCATGTTGGCTACCGTTGCACGGTCAGCCAGGCTGATGTTAGCAAGGCCCGGTCCGTAGAATTCTACGAATTTGCCTACAACGCCTTTCTTACGGAGAAGCTCGGTTACCGTGAGGGCAAGGTCGGTCGCTGTTGCGCCTTCCGCCAGACTGCCTGTCAGCTTGAAACCGATAACTTCAGGTGTTACAAAATACAGCGGTTGGCCGAGCATACCGGCTTCCGCCTCGATACCGCCGACGCCCCAGCCCACAACGCCAAGGCCGTTGATCATGGTTGTATGGGAGTCCGTACCTACGAGGGAGTCAGGGAAGACAAGCGTCTCACCGTCAACCGTCTTTGTAGCTGCTACGGAAGCAAGGTACTCCAGGTTAACCTGGTGAACGATACCCGTTCCCGGAGGAACTGCGCGGAAGTTGTTGAATGCCGTTTGAGCCCAGCGAAGGAAGCGGTAACGCTCTTCGTTACGCTCAAATTCAAGCTTCATATTCGTTTCAAGGGCTTGGTCAGTACCAAAAGCGTCAACCATGACGGAGTGGTCGATAACGAGGTCAACCGGAACGAGAGGGTTGATCTGTTTAGGGTCGCCGCCGGATTTCTTAACGGTGTCACGCATAGCTGCAAGGTCAACGACAACCGGAACGCCAGTGAAGTCCTGCAGCACGATACGGGCAGGAATGAACGGAATTTCCTTGTTGTTGTCGCGTCCTTCATTCCACTTGGACAAGAGTTTTACGTGATCCTCGGTAATTGCGCGTCCGTCGAACTGACGTACGGCAGCTTCCAGCAGTACCCGAATGGAGAAAGGAAGCTTGGATACATTGCCGTATCCTTGCTCTTCGAGCGCTTGCAGGCTGAAATAACGGTAACTTTTACCACCCACCTCGAGGTTACGGGAGATGGAGAATTGATCCTTTGCTGGCATTGATGAACCTCCTTAAGTCATTTCATAAATCGAATAAAAGTGTGAGTTAAATCCTCTGCGGTTTCACTAGGTGAAACCTAATTTCATAAATTAACTACTTTAAGTATACCGTTTTCAACTCGCTGCGTAAAGCACTTTTTATAGAAGAAAAGGATTTCAAAAAGGTGAAAACAAGCCCGTTTTTAACCCGGATGCAGCCGCTGTGAACCCGGTGTTTCTGTATTCTCTTGACCGAAGTTCATAGCCTGGAGATTTTCTTCATATAGTTGTGATAGGGAACAGCGTGAAAGGCAAGGTTAGAGGAGGAGAGTAGATGAACAGTCTGAAGCAAGCAGAGAAGCCTTGGAAGCAAGCTCTATATATTTACGTCAATCAATATAACCAAAATCGCGTGGACTATTCTTCAGGCCTGAAAGAGCAGATTGTAGCGGACCTGAATTTCCTGGTAGAGAGAGGAGAAAGGCAGTTTCGGCTGCAGACGTGGTATGCGCAGCGGGAGGCAACGCCGCTTAAGAGCGAGACTCGTGCCCGCCTCCTGCGCATCCTGAGGGAGACGGAGGATGATGTGGTCGCGGACGTGCGGCTTCACAGCGTATTTTATTATGAAAAAAGAGGGATGACGCACCGGGAAGATACGGTTTTTAGGGAGCGGCTGACGCTGATCCGGGACGGGGATGCCTGGTTGATCGTTGGCATTGAACGTCTGCAGGATGAACGCCACCCCCTGCAAAGAGCCGATGTTCCGGCAGCAGTCGCGGATGGGGCTGGAAGAGAGCCGTCCACTCCCTTTATGAACGGGCGCGTATACGCTGCCGGCAGCAGCCCGCGGTCCGGCCGTTACGAGCGCGAAGCCGCAGCTGCTTATGCCGATCATTGGTGGGATTCCGGGAATCCGGAGTTTGAGGAATTTGACGTGGATTGCACGAATTATATCTCCCAGTGCCTCTTTGCAGGCAAAGCCCCAATCCACTATACTGGTAAAAGAGAAACGGGATGGTGGTACAAGGGGTACGTAAACAAACGCGAATGGTGGAGCTACAGTTGGGCGGTATCGAACAGCTTTGCGCATTATTTGAACGCCAGTACCTCGGGGCTGCGGGCCGAGCGGGTGGAGCGTCCCGAACAGCTGATGCTGGGAGATGTCATCGTGTACGACTGGGACGGTGACGGTGCGTTTCAGCACAGCACTATCGTGACGGCGTTTGACGCAGGCGGCATGCCGCTGGTTAATGCACATACGGTGTCCAGCCGCCATCGCTATTGGGACTACCGGGATTCCTACGCTTGGAACGATAACACCGAATACCGGTTTTACCATATCCCCGATTATTTTTAAGATGACAGCATGTCATGCTGCAATACGGACAAGAGAGAGGTTAACATGGGACAGGATAAATTGACGGTTGGTTTAATATACGGGGGGAAATCCGGCGAGCACGAGGTGTCGCTATCCACGGCATTCGCGGTGATGAACGCTTTTGATTATGATAAATATGAGATTGTTCCGTTTTATATTTCCAAGCAGGGTACCTGGAGAATCGGCAGCAAGCTGTCGGCTCCTTTTGCCCAGTTGGAGGAATTGAAGCTGGCTGAAGGGGAAGGCACGCAAACAGCACTGAACGCCGTGTTCAGCAGATTGTATGGCCAAGAGACGCAGGCGGTGGATATTATGTTCCCGCTTCTTCACGGGACGTTTGGGGAGGACGGAACGATTCAGGGACTGTTCGAAATGGCGGATATTCCTTATGTGGGAACCGGTGTACTTGCGTCGGCTGCGGGGATGGATAAAGTCGTGATGAAGAAGCTCTTCGCCCAAGCGGGATTACCGCAATGCGAGTACTGTTATTTCACTCGTACCCAGTGGGAGCGGAGCCAGCATGAAGTGCTGAAGGATATCGAGGACAAACTCGGATTCCCGAGCTTCGTCAAGCCGGCTAACCTGGGCTCAAGCGTCGGGATATCCAAGGCTAAGAACCGGGAGCAGCTTAAGGCGGCGATTGAATCCGCGCTCCGGTTCGATGACAAGATTATCGTTGAAGAGTTCGTGGATGCGCGCGAAGTGGAGGTCAGCGTGCTTGGCAATGATGAGCCGATGGCATCCGTTCCGGGTGAAATTGTCTCTTCCAGTGAATACTACGACTATGCGGCCAAATATACGGATGGACAGTCACAGATGCAAATCCCGGCCGAGATCGAGCCGGATACGGCTGATCGTCTGCGCGACCTCGCCATTACCGCATTCAAAGCGATTGAAGGCGGCGGCATTACTCGGGCCGACTTCTTTGTCCGCCGTTCGGACGGCGCGATTCTGATCAATGAAGTGAACACGATGCCGGGCTTTACACCGTACAGCATGTACCCGCTTCTGTGGCGGGAAACGGGCATGTCCTACCGCGAGCTGCTTGACCGGATGATCGAGTTGGGTCTTGAGCGGTACAACCGCAAGCAATCCCTAATTTATGAGAACCAGGCGTAAGCCGTCACAATAGGATATGAAACACCAGGGGGAGTCCGCGCTATTCATTACGGCTCCCCTTGAGTCTAATATTTTGGGATGAAAGGAAGATACGTAATATGGGATTTCAAACCGAGTTCAATTCCGTTTGTAAGTTTAAGAGTGAGCAGGAGCTCTATGAGCTGCTGGAATATGGCCGCGGTAAAATGCTGAAGGATGGGCTTCGGGTATTTCCAACAGGACAGAAGGTCATTGCTTATACGCCGGATAATCAGGCGGTGGCAATCGTTCTGATCACCGCATGCGTATCGGAGATTAACTTCCAGGGCCGCGAGGTCACTTCGGTCGAGCTGCAACTGATCCGCAAATTGACCGAAGAGGAAGTACGCGTACAGACAGCCCTCGCTCACGAAATGTTCTTTGGAGATCATGCATGATTGTTCGTTTCGGTTATGTAGCCATGTCCACGGTTGTGCAGAATGCTTCTCCTTCCAAGACGATGACTATGAAAAGTTTTATGAAGCTGAATGACCGTGAGGCCGGCCTACACAAACTGGAGCGGATCGCGAATGAGAACCTACATAATACCCTTCGGCTTCTGAAGCATAATGCGGCTCACGATATCAAGGTGTACCGCTTCTCGTCCAAGCTGATTCCGCTGGCCACACATAATGACATGCGGGACTGGGATCCATTCCCGGCTTTGCGGGAAGGCTTTCAGGCCATTGGGGAATTCGTGAAAAAGCACGGGATGCGGGTGTCCTTTCATCCGGATCATTTCACGGTGCTAAGCACGCCGCGCCCCGAGGTGCTGGTCAATTCGGTTCGCGACTTGGAGTCGCACGTCCATATGCTGCAGGCGATGGACCTGCCTGCTTCCATGAAAAATAACATTCACATCGGCGGCGCTTATGGAGACAAGCCTTCGGCAGCGGCCCGATTCGTTGAGCATTTTCATGAGCTTGAAGCGCATATCAAGGAACGGCTGACCCTTGAAAATGACGATAAAACCTTTACTGCGCAGGAAACGCTGGCCGTATGTCGGCAAACGGGGCTGCCGATGGTGCTGGATATCCATCATCAGTGGGTCAATAATGATGGCGAGGCGCCTTGGGAACTGTGGCCGGATATTCTTCGCACCTGGGAGACGCCGCTAGCGCAGGCGGATTCGGACCGGGCGCACCCGCTGCCGCCCAAGATTCATGTATCGAGTCCCAAGAGCAAGGCCGATATCCGCAGTCATGCGGATGGGGTGGATGTCGTGCCATTGCTGGCGTTTTTACGGAATATTGCGGGGTATACGCCGAAGGTGGACGTCATGATTGAAGCGAAGATGAAGGATGGAGCCTTGTTTGATCTGATGAAGGATTTGGGAGATTATACGGCAGAGGGCGTAACCATTCTCGACGGTGCCTCCATCCAAGTGAACCCTTAACCCGACAAGATGAGCTTGTTAACACTTGCAAGTTGATGGATTTTGGGTTACGTTGGAAGTATCCAAACAGAGATTCCCCTTAACACATGACATCGGATAAAAAAGTTCGTTCTCGCCAAGCATTCAGGTGCACAGCATAGGACGGACTTTTATTGAAATAGGCGGAATTTTCGCGTGGCTGCCCTTTCGATTACAGCAATGACTGAATAGGATGTAGGGATTGTCAAAAATCACTAGATTGATATAGAAAGTAGAGTGAATGCTTTGAACGAGAATGAAAAGATTCCTTATGTTGTCAGCAGTAAGAGCTACACCGCCGTTGCGATTAATTGCGCCGCCAAAGCGGGAGAGTGGATTAAGAGCAAACTCGGTACTGTCAAGCAGTTGAGCACCAAGTCTTCGGCACAGGATATCGTAACCGAGGTGGACAAAGGCGCGGAGCAGATGATCCGCAAGCTGATCTTGACGCACTTTCCGGATCATGCGATTCTCGGAGAAGAAGGGGTTGCCCCGGGCACCGATGCCTATGTGAAGGCGCTCGAGGACGCCAAGGACGAAGAGTATCTCTGGATTATCGACCCTGTGGACGGAACGACGAACTATGTTCACGGATTTCCGTTTTACTCCGTGTCGATTGCACTGGCTCATCATGGTGAAGTCATTGTCGGCGTTATTTACGATCCTTCCCGGGACGAGTTGTTTGTTGCGGAAAAAGGAAAAGGAGCCTACGTTCACGGCAACCCTACCTATGTTTCCAAGGAGGATCAATTGTCGGACAGCTTGCTGGCCACGGGCTTCCCGCTGGACAGCACGGTCAACCTGCCGCTGAATATGGCTGAGCTGCAGGCGCTGTTGCCGATGGTTCGCAATGTAAGAGCCAGCGGCTCCGCTGCGCTTCATCTTGCTTATGTGGCTGCCGGCCGGCTCAGTGGATATTGGGAGCACGGCTTGAGCGCTTGGGATGTTGCCGCAGGCGCGCTATTGGTTCAGGAGTCCGGCGGTAAAGTAACCGATACGGAAGGAAAGCCATACGATCTGTCGGTGCGTCATTTGGCGGCAACCAACGGGCTGATTCATCAGCGTTTTCTGGATACACTAAAAGACGCGGGCGAGGCTTTGGTTCGCTAACGACCCGGGACAACAGAGGAATGCAGATCACTTACAACCGTTTGATAAAGGAGTGTGCTTACGATGAATGAGAAGTCGGATCAGGATTTGGAGCGCCAGCTCAGCGAGCTGTTAACGGATGGTGAGATGGAGAAGAAGGATCGGGAGAAGGAGGAGCGCAGGCTTCTCTCTCCGAAATACGAGATCCGGATTCAGACGCATCTCGATCCTATTGTGGAAGAGACGCAGAAATACCGCAGCATGGCGAAGGAAGTGGATGATCGCTATGATAAGTACATGGATAAGGCAGTTAAGAAGGATAAGCCTGAGGATCCAGGTGAAGAAGCTTGATAGCGCTTTAAGGGATGTTTATGAAACGAGAGCATCTTTATTTGTTAAAGGCCTGAACCAGGAATGGACAGCATAGAGCGAGCTGTCCATTTTTTTATGATCACTAGTCAAGGTAACACTTCTCAAGATGGCTCAAGTTGAAGTCAGGAGGTTTGACCTTGTCCATAGGGGGAGAGCGCGGTGCGAATTCGGCTTCAAATTTATCATGTTCTGGGAGGCGCATCAGGGGCAGCCTCCATGATGTTGTGGTGCATCCTAATCTTCTTCAACCCATATTCCGATGAGTTCAGCTGGAAGCCGGCCTTAACTACGTTCGTTATGCTGTTTCTTCCAGCCAGCTTGGCGATGCTCGGGGTTATTTATTCCTACCGCTTGCTGCTGTTGGTAGCCTTTGGATGGTCGATACTGCCAAGCCTGTATCTGGCAGCCACGCCTGGGATCTTTGCTTGGTTTGGAGCTACATCCCTCGGCTACCTATTCGCGTATCTTCTCATGAAACCCTATCGTCTTGGTTGATTCGGTACCATTCGCAGGTTGCCGGTGGTAAAATAAGGCTGTATCAAGATAATTGACGTTAAGGGAGTGAAGGCATGTTCAAACAATGGAAGAAGGGGCTGGCGGCAATAACCGGCACCTTGACGCTCGCGGTGGCACTGGTTGGACAGGGCGTTGCGCCGGCTTTTGCCGATGAGGTTACAGCCAAGGATACATACCGTATTGTAGCGTTGGGGGACTCGCTGACCGTTGGGTATGAGCCGGGAATGGATCTGAACAGCAAACCTTACGGTTTTGTTGACCGGTTGTATGAGCAGGGTTTGTTCCACGGCCGGACCGAGGTAACGAATCTGGGGATCGGCGGCCTGAAAACCGATGGGCTGAACCATTACGTCAAGGCCGTCTTGGATGAACGCGCGATTACGGCAGAGGAGCTGCAGCCAGGGCTCAGCGGCATTGATCCGCGCACCAAGCAGATGGGCGCTGACGCAGCGAAAGCCAAGCCGATCATCGCCAATGCGGATCTGATTACCATTACCATCGGCGGCAATGACATGATGAGTCTAGTCAGTACCGTGGAAACATTAAGCGACGAACAGCTGAAAGCAAAGATGCAGGAACTGTTCAAGACCTATACGGATAATGTCTCATCCGTCATTACCAACTTGCATGCCATCAATCCTGATGCCTCTATCGTGGTGGCGGATCAATACAATCCGGTGCCCAAAGTCGCTGACGAGGTCGCATACGCCAAATTGCTTGCAGCATCTGGAGAGTTCACGAAGCTGGTGGAAGGCGTAGCTGACAGTTTTGCAACTCAGGGCGTAAACATCAAGGTAGCCCATGTTGCGAAGAAATTCGTGGGCTCCGAGCTGACGATGACCCATATCCTGAAAGACGATATTCATCCGAACCAATATGGATACGAGACCATGGCCGGCGTGTTAGCAGAGACGATCTGGGGCAGCTACAAGGATGCCGCTGTTCAGGAACAGGGGCAGCCGATGCGCATCATCGTGAAGGGGCAGGAGCTGAACACGCCATATAAGCCGATCCTTCGCGATAACCTGAATTACGTCGCGATACAGGATATCGTAAATGCAGTGGGAGCGACGACCACATGGGAAAATAAAACGTCCAGTGCAACGATTACGTTCGGAAATCAGACGGTGGTGGTGAAGATCGGTGCCAAAACCGTTCAAGTTAACGGAACGGCGGTACCGATCGATACGCCGGCTTTCCTGCAAAAGGTTGGGAAAGAAGATAAAACTTACGTTCCGCTCGCGGTGATTGCATCCGGTCTTGGTTTTGATGTTCAATACAGCACCAAATTGCGTACCGCATTCATTAATTTGTAATCCCATAAGCAAGCTGCATCGGCTGGAAGGAGTCGATGCAGCTTTTTTTGTTGTAATTACCGATTGTGGTGATGGCCAATGAGAGAAACCGGTTCATCTCCCCCGTTTGTTGACGGCGCGGCAGAGTACATGCTTGGGATATAGGTTAGAGATGTGCTTGACAGCTTGTGTGATGTTTCTAACATGAGTAACTCCGGGCAGGTGGTACAATACGACATCATTTCCCTTCGTGAATGATTTGCATCAGATCAGAAGTTGAACCTAATTCCTGACATGATGGAAGGTGGAGAAGCATAAAAGCGGCAGGGAAAGAGTTGTTGAATGTCGAATCTTGGAAGAAACATAGGTATGCATTATAGGGGGAACAAGGAATGAATGGACCGATGATCGTTACGTTGTCTGTCTTGGCCGTGGCATCCGCATTGTTCATGTCGGGAAAAGTGCGGTCGGATTTGGTCGCGATCGGCGTGTTGATGGTACTTATGTTAACGGACATTTTAAGTCCGGCCGAAGCCCTTTCGGGCTTTTCCAATTCGGTTGTCATTATGATGATCGGTTTGTTTGTTGTGGGCGGCGGAATTTTTCAGACCGGATTAGCCAAGATGGCCAGCGGTAAGCTGCTGAAGCTTGGCGGCGGAAGCGAGACCCGGCTCTTGATTATGATCATGTTGGTGACGTCGCTCATTGGCGGATTCGTCAGCAATACCGGCACGGTAGCGGTGATGCTGCCCATCGTTGTCAGTCTGGCGTTCAGCGCCGAGATTAATCCGGGGCGGCTGCTGATGCCCCTTGCTTTTGCGAGCAGCCTGGGCGGCATGCTCACGTTAATCGGTACGCCGCCGAATCTCGTAATTCAGGAGACACTGATCAACGCAGGATACGAACGGCTGTCGTTCTTTGCTTTTTTGCCGATCGGACTGGTGTGTTTGGCAACGGGGATCATCGCGATACTGTTTCTTCGCCGTTTTCTTCCCAGCAATGAAGAAGGGGGAGCTGGTAAACAGGGCGGGCGCTCGCTTCGAGAACTGGCCAAACAGTATCGGCTGACCCAGAACCTGTATCGCATTCAGGTTGGAGCCGATTCCTCCATTCGATCCAAGACATTGCGAGAGCTGGACATTCCGGCGAAGTTCGAAGTGAACGTCATTGAAATCCGCCGTAAAATGTCGGCCAAGAATCAATTCTTCAAGACGATCAACCAGGAGATCGCAGGTCCTGAGACTGTGATTGAGGAAGACGATATTCTGTATGTAAACGGCCCGTTCGAGCGGGCCGCGGAGTTTGCGGAGACGTATGGGCTTGTCATGCTGGACCAGCGTGCACCCGAGAATCGGAAACGTGCCCAAGAGTCGCAATACGCCACGAGTGACGTCGGCATTGCCGAGGTGATGCTGACTCCGTCTTCGCGCCTGATTGGCCGTCTCGTTAAACATTCGGGCTTCCGTGAGAAGTATCGGGTGAACATTTTGGGCATCCAGCGAAAAGAACAGTATCTTCTGCACCATCTGAAAGAAGAGAAAATGCGCTTTGGCGATGCCCTGCTCGTTCAGGGCACTTGGAAGGATATAGCCCTCCTGGCTGCCGAGCAAACGGATGTCGTGGTGGTAGGGCAGCCCGTGGAGGAGTCGCGCAAATTGACGATGGACCACAAAGCGCCGATTGCGGCCGGGATCATGCTCTTGATGGTGATCCTGCTGGTGACCGAATGGATTCCGGCGGTCGCCTCCGTGATGGTTGCTGCGGTATTGATGGTTGTGTTTGGATGCGTGCGTAACATGGAGGAGGCCTATAAGACGGTCAACTGGGAGAGCATTGTGCTCATTGGCGGCATGATTCCGATGTCCATTGCCATCGAGAAAACGGGAGCCGCCACGCTGATCTCGGATATGCTGGTCCATTCATTGGGCAGCTATGGCCCGCTTGCCCTGCTGGCAGGGGTGTACTTCACGACCTCGCTGTTGACAATGTTCATCAGCAATACGGCTTGCGCCGTATTATTCGCGCCGATTGCCCTATCGGCTGCGATCCAGATGGGAGCCAGTCCGTATCCGTTTCTGTTCGCCGTCTCCATTGGAGCAAGCATGTGCTTTGCATCACCGTTCTCTACGCCGCCGAATGCACTCGTCATGTCCGCAGGCCGTTATAAATTCAGCCACTATGTGAAGGTCGGATTGCCGCTTCAACTGGTAATCGGCATGGTCATGATGGCGGTGCTGCCGCTGTTCTTCCCGTTCTAATGGGGATCTGCATATTAAACACCCCTATGTTGGCCCGGTAGGATCCAACATAGGGGTGTTATTCAATTTGGCGGTATGGCATATTGGAGCGGACTTGTTTGATCGGGCACTTATTTGCTCTAGATCAGCCTGTTAACACTTGGTACGCCTACGGCAGTAAGCAGGAAATCGTCTGTCCCGAGGCTAATAGTTGAACTTGTGACTTCCTGCCTCATCGTAAAAATACGCATCATTTCCGTAGAAATGACTACGCTGGTGCTGCTGGATTGTTGCTATGCTTGAGAAAGCCGGAGGTGCAAGGACCGATGAAGAACCGCTTCAAAAATCCGCTGGGCCGCATGAACATCAAACAGCAGATGATTCTGCTGTTTCTGGTGCTGGTCATCCCGTTGTTTGCGCTAAATGCCTACGGGAATTCCATGGCCGGTCAAATCCTGAAGCGTCATGTGACTAATGCTTATATCGAACTGAACAAGCAGAACTTCAAGCTGATTAACCGTGATATTGAAACCGTTAACAAAGTGACCTCCACGGTCATCCAAAACTCGCAGATCCAGCAGTTGGATCCCTTTGCCGAGGGCACCGTTCTTGCGCGCGTCAAAAACTACGAGCGGCTGGAAAAGATGCTGTTGTCCTTCTCCCAAGAGACGGATGAACGCGAACCGGTCTATTACTCGCTCTATGTGTATGACCCGGACAACAGCTACTTCTTTGCTCCCTATTACCCTGACCGCAGAAAAGCGGGGGTGTATTTTTTCTCCGACGAGAAGGAGAAGCCGGCATGGTTCGATGAGGCCGTGGCGATGAAAGGGAACGGATATCTCAAGCGGATAGCGAATCTGTCCCCGCCAGTACAAGGGCGGCAGGATCAAGAGACCTTAAGCTATGTGAGGGCCGTTAACAATATTTATAGGGGAGGGACCATCGGCGTTCTGGTGGTCACGAATTTGGACGCGCGGATCGGCGAGTCGTTATCGACGGTTTCGATACCGGATGGGGAGTTGTATTTTACGGATTGGAACGATAATATTCTGACCTCGTCGGTACAGGACATGGCGGGCAAGCTGGAATTGCCGCCCGAAGCGGATCCGGGCCATTCCACGATCGGCGTCATGGACGTGATCACGTCTGATTTTATCTATGTCATCGATTATAACTACGTGCTCCAGCAAAAGCTCGTCTACAAGGTGCCTGTCAAAACGCTGCTCGCCCAGCAAAGCGAAATGAAGCGCGTCATTCAGGTCATCTCCATCGCTTACTTTGCCGTGGGCCTCATTATCGTTTTTTACTTCTGGCAGTCACTGATGACCCCGCTCCAAAAGCTGGCGCACTTCGTGAGAAGGTACGAACCGGGGAACGTCGTGCCGGAAACCCCCTATCGG
Source organism: Paenibacillus sp. ISL-20 (assembly GCF_018613005.1). Lineage (NCBI taxonomy): Bacteria > Bacillati > Bacillota > Bacilli > Caryophanales > Paenibacillaceae > Paenibacillus > Paenibacillus sp. ISL-20. The sequence continues at coordinate 32,377 of NZ_JAGGRD010000031.1, read as the reverse complement.
CGCAGAAAAGATGAAGTCAGTGTCCTCATCTCCACGATTTATGACATGGCCCGCCGATTGAATGATCTGATCCACTACAAATACCGTATGGATCTGAAGCAGAAGGAAGCGCAGCTGCAGCTGCTTTATCAGCAGATAAACCCCCATTTGCTGTACAACACCTTGGAAAGCATTTATTGGAAGAGCACGATGGAAGGCAATACCGAGTCCGCGGAGATGATCAAGGATTTGTCCAAATTAATGAAGATCAGTCTCAGCAGGGGACGGGATCTGATCACGCTTGGGGAAGAGCTTGAGCATGCGGGGGCTTATATCAATCTCCAGCTGAACCGTTACGACTATCAGTTTACCGTCCGCTGGGAAGTTCCCGAGTCCTTGCTGGTGAACCATGTTCCGAAGATTACGCTGCAGCCACTGCTGGAGAACGCGATTATTCATGGCATTAAAAATATGGGCGAGGACGGAATCATCCGGATTGCAGGCCATCTGGAGGATAAATGCTATCGGATCGTCATCGAAGATAACGGCTTCCGTCCCGTAAACTACGAGTCTATTCATAGACTGCTCCATAATGAAGTTCAGGATCCTTCATTGGGCTACGGCATTCGCAATATCCAGGAGCGGATCCGGCTGCATTTTGGAAACTGCTATGGGCTGGAATATGAACCAAGAGAAGAAGGGGGAACCCGTGTGACGATTACGATTCCCCGAACAGAAGTTGCAACCATTACCACAACCGGACAGGAGGTCTCCTGATGTATAACATTTTGGTGGTAGATGACGAACCTTTGATCTGCAAGGGCTTAGCCGGGCTGTTAACGTCCTCGGGCCTCGCCATCGATGGGATTACCACGGCTTACAGCGGGCAGGAAGCGCTGGATTACATACGGATGGGGGATATTGATCTGCTGGTCACCGATATCCAGATGGGCGAGATGAACGGCATCGAGCTGATGCAGCAGGCGAAGATTGTGAAGCCGTGGGTTCAGACAATCATTATTTCAGCCCATGAAACATTTCAATATGCGCAGCGGGCGCTCCAGCTTGGAGCCAAGGATTATTTGATCAAACCACTGAACAGTGAGCAATTTCTGGATTCGGTCCGCAGTGTGCTGCTCAAGATGGACCGACCGGCGCCACAGGTGGAGTCGTTTCTCATGGCCGATAACGAGCATTTTCGGATGGAGGAGCCTCCGTCCGAACGAATAGAGCGGCTGAACCAACGGCTCTCCACAGAGCCGGATCAGCCGGGACTAGCCGGTCCTGACGAATCGGAACTGGGCTTGATCGGTCCTTATTTTGCGGTCATCAAGATGAAGCTGGGCCTAACGGAAGACAGCAGCGCTTCTTTTTCCAGGCAAGATATAAGCCTGATTCAATATGCCGCGCTGAATATCGCCAAGGAGCTGCTGGAGCAGGAGCCGCACACCTTCGTGTTCTATTCGCCGGAGCGGGACATCAACATCATCCTCCAATGGAGCGAGCAGGAGATGGAGGAGAATGCGAGCAGCAAGATCCACCATCTGGAGATGATTGGCCGGAGCCTGCACCACCATGTGGAGTTGTACCTGAAACGTAGCTGTACCGTGGGGATCAGTCAAATACTGAGAGGGCCTGAATTTTTGAGTGTGCTCAGCCGTCAGGCGGACAAAGCGATGCTGTGGAGCGAGCAGCTGCATGATTTCCACGTGTTTTATTACGGGGATTTCAATTGGCACAACTATGCCCAGGAGACGTCGCAAGAGATGCTCTCAAGCCAGAGCAACCGGATCGTCGAGAATACGAGGCAGTATATCGAGGAGCATTATCGCCAGAAGGGATTGACGATTCACGAGGTAGCCAAGAACAATCACGTGAGTCCGAACTATTTGAGTTATCTGTTCAAAAAATATACCGGCAGCAGCCTGTGGGAGTATGTCGTGAAGCTGCGGATGGAGGAGAGCAGGTCTCTGATCCTGAGCACGGATCTCCGCCGTTACGAAATCGCCGAGCGAGTCGGCTATGAATCCCCGGAGCATTTCAGCAAAATCTTCAAAAAATATTACGGTGTCAGCCCAAGCGAGCTAAAGAAGTAAGAACGGTTATACTTCACATAGTTTTAGACATGTTGTAAGACCCCCTTCCTTTTTACAATTAAAGCTGGACATTTAATAAAGGAATGAGGGAGTCAGATGGAAGAAACGGCAATGCCGCAAGGCCAGGCTCGGATAGAGCCCGGTCATCGCACCCGACAGGAGCACAAGCGCAAGCCGCTATGGAAGAAGTACATATGGGGATATATGTTCCTCGTTCCGGCGATTGCGATCTTTATCGTCTTTTTGTGGGTGCCAATCTTTAAAGGGATTTTTTACAGCTTTTTTCATATCGATTTCGTAAAAGGAAACACTTTCGTCGGGTTCGATAATTATGCCAAGGTGCTAAGCAATCCCGACCTGCTGCTTTCCGTTCGAAATACTTTATATTTCATGCTGTTAACGCTGGTAATCGGCTTCTGGGTGCCCATCGCGGCCTCCATTGCCATCTCGGAGCTGAAGCTGTTCCAGGGCTTCGCCCGGATTGCAGCATATCTCCCGTTTGTCGTACCCGGCGTCGTGCTCTACGGCATGTGGAGGTGGATGTATGATCCGGTAGGTCCGATCAACGCCCTGTCCGGCTTCTTCGGGGCAGAACCGGTATCGTTTATATCGGATAGCCGGTTCTCCATGGTGTCGCTTGTCGTTATGGAGACTTGGCAGCAATTCGGCTCTGCGATGCTGATCTATCTGGCCGGCGTGCTCAGCATACCGAAGGATTGGTATGAAGCCGCCGAAATCGACGGTGCGGGCGTATGGGCCCGGATTAAATACATTACGCTCCCCTCGATGCGCAATTTGATTATGCTCATGCTGATTCTGCAGCTGATCGGCACTTCGCAGGCGTATCAGTCGCAGCTTGCGATGCTGGATGGCGGACCGAACAAGGCCACGCTCACCTATGCGCTTCTAACCGTAAAATACGCCTTTAACCAGCTGGATTACGGGGCAGGAACCGCCATGGGCATTTTGATGTTTCTGGTGCTGAGTTTGCTGGGCATCCTGCAATTCAAGATGAACAGGGAGGAGTACTAGGATGAAAGAGAGAGGCATACTGTCCGCATCGGATTTGAGAAAACCGTGGAACAAGGCGGTATACGGGTTTATGGTGCTGTGCATCGCGGTGATGGTCTTTACGATGCTGTATCCGATCGGCATGACGATGTTTAACGGGCTCAAGAGCAATCAGGAGATCAACACGTTTCCGCCACGCTTTTTCCCGTCGGAATGGCACTGGGATAACTTCCCGAAGGGGTGGGAATACATCGATCTGCCGATGTTTCTGAAGAATACGCTGCTTATTTTTGGCGGCAATCTGCTAGTGACGATTCTGGTACTGGGCCTCGCGGCATTCAGCATATCCCGGATCCGAGTTCCCTATCACCGGGCCATCTATTTCTTCATTCTCATGACCTTGTTTATTCCGGCGTCGAGTTACATGATTCCGAACTTCGTCAATTTGAAGGAGCTTGGGCTGCTGAATTCCTATTGGGCCTTCTGGCTGCCGGCCGGAGCGAATGCTTACTTCTTCCTGCTGATCAAAAACTTCTTCGATGGCATTCATCCGGAGATCTTCGAGGCAGCGCGCATCGACGGCGCTTCGGAGTTGAGCAGCTTCCTGCGGATTGCCATTCCGCTGTCCGTTCCGATCTTCGCAACGCTGGCGATCTTTATCTTCTCCACGGCATGGAATGACTGGTTCTGGCCGTCGCTTGTTATGCAGACGCAGGACAAGTACACGCTGGCTACGGCCATTTACAAGTATGTCATAAACGCAAGGAGCCTGGACAGCAGCATAAAATTCTCGATTCTCTTCATGGTCATGGTGCCGCCGATCTTCGTATTTCTGGTGTTCCAGAAATTCATTATGCGCAGTGTCAGTCTCTCGGCCGTTAAAGGGTAGGGCAGCGTGTACACCACACCATCGTAGCCCTGCACATGATCGTCATATGAATGCACATCGTCCTTTTCAGGTTTCAATTTTATGATGGAGATAGAAACGGACATTATCATTTCAATAAGGAAAAGGGGAGTATCCATGCGCAAGTTCTCAGCACTACTGATCTGCCTTATGCTGTTCAGCTCCTTGCTCGCAGCATGCGGCGGCGGCAAAGCAGCACCGGAGGTCGGCAATAAAGACGGAGGGACCGCCAATTCGGGCGGAACGACTACAACGCAGACAGAGGAACCGAAAGAGGATATCGCGGATCAAAAGATAACGATTAAGATCCACTATCCGTTGCCGGATGACACGACGCTGCGTCAGCAGGAGGATGATAAAATCGCCCGTTTCCAGGCGAAATATCCGAACGTGACCATCGTGAAGGACGACTGGCAGTACAGCGTCAACGAAATTGGGGTCAAGATGGCTTCGAACGAAGCACCGACGTTTTATAACACTTGGGCTACGGAAGCACAGCTGCTCGTGGAGCGGGGCTGGGTGGCCGACATTACGGAGTTCTGGAACGACTGGGAGTACAAGGATGACATGAATCCCGTGCTGCAGGATCAATTCATCGTGGACGGCAAGGTGTACGGCGTTACACAGAACGGTTATATCACGTCAACGATCGTGAACAAGAAGCTGCTGGACGCGAAGGGCGTGCCCGTCCCGCCGATGGATTGGACATGGGACGACATGTACAACACGGCTAAAGGCGCTGCGGACCCGAAGGCTGGTATATCCGGAATCGCGCCGATGGGCAAGGGTAATGAAGCGGGCTGGAACTGGACCAACTTCCTGTTCGAAGCCGGCGGGGATATCGAAGTGAACGAGGACGGCAAAGTGAAGGCGGTGTTTAACTCGGAAGCCGGCGTGAAGGCGCTGGACTTCTACAAGAAGCTGAGATGGGAAGCGAATGCTATTCCGCAGGATTGGGCACTCGGTTGGGGCGATGCCGTCAGCTCGTTCCAGCAGGGACGTACGGCAATGGTTATTGCTGGCGCATTTGACGTGATCCAGCCGGCATTGAACGAGGGAGGCATGAAGCCTGAGGATGTGCTTGCGTATCCGATGCCTGCGATGGAGAAAGGCGGAGCGCATCACGGCATTTTGGGTGGAAATTATTTGGTCATCAACCCGAATGCCACGAAGGAAGAGCAGGAAATGGCATTCCGTTACATCACGTTTGATTATTTTACGGATGATGCGCTGAAATCGGTGGAAGATACGATTAATGCCCGCAAAGCCGAAGGTAAATACTTTGTACCGACGCCGCTTGAATATTTCAGCGATGATTCCGAGTATGCCGCGAAGGTGAAGGCCATCTACGATAAGTACGACAATGTCTACAAATATGATCCGCAGCTCTTCAGCCTGTTGGAAGGCAAACCGGAAGCGCAATTCGGAACGCAGGATTATTATGCGGCGATGTCCAATGTCGTGCAAGAATCGTTCTCGAAGGAAGGCACGGATTCCAAGAAACAGCTGGACGAAACAGCCAAGTTGGTTCAGGAAAATTTCTTCGATAAGATCGTGCAGAAGTAAGGGGGCGGCTGTCCCGGATGGGATTGGGGAGAACTCAGCAGCACAAAAAAGAGAGACGCCGAAAACAGCGTCTCTCTTTGCTTTTTCATATCCTTGGCAATAGTTGCTAAAGCCGGGCGAGAGGTCAGCCCTTCTCAAGCACGGCCGCCTGATTCGTGTCCGGATCCCGAGACCGCCACAGGCGACTTTTTTTGTATTATTTATCTTTTTTACAGCGTTCCTACGAGAAAAGAGCCATATTGGTATAATGATTGGCTAATATGATGTCCTTAAGCCAAGTAACATAACGCTGCTTATTTGGAATCCGCCTTCGGAATGATCGTCTTTGCGATGCGGATCAGCTCTTCGGCAGCGATGTCAACCTTGGTAGAGTTGAGCGAAAGCATGTAGTGATGTCCGGTGGTTGGTTCTTCATAGACCCAGTCCAGCTGCGCCGAGCTTCCGCCGTTCCACGTTTTTTGCAGCACGTCCTGCCCGTTGATCTCGATTTTCCGGCTGGTCATGCCCATGCTCTCGTCCCAATAGGAGGTCACGCTTCCGTGGTCCTCGTTATTCAGAATGGTAAGGGAGACTTTCTTGTTGCCGCTGGTATAATATACCGTCGAAAGCCAGAAATTATCGGTGAACTTCACTGGCATCAGGGCGTAGTCCTTCCCGGAGGTTTTGGCTTTCTCAAGCAGCTTTTTGGCGATGTCGGCTTTTTCCTGCTCGGTCAGCGGGTTCACGTTAGTCTCGCGCTCCATGTGCACGCTGGCGTTTTTGAACGTATACGTGCCTGAACCGGAGAGCTCCTTGGCCAGCGGCAAACCGGGCACGTTCACCATGCTTTGCAGCTTGACGAAATCCTTGACGGAGTGCGGATTGGATTTGATATCAATGACGTGGTTCGGATTATTCGGCACAATGTAGATGATGGCGGCTTCGCCGGGCTTGATGTCGTTCACCCAGACTTCGTTCATCATATGAATGCGTTTCTTTTCATCCTCCGTATAGCTGCTGTACTTGGAATGAGGGGCTTCGGTGCTCGATTTCTCCTCATAGAGAACTTCTCCCTTGCTGTTGGTTAAGGAATGGTACTGTACCGCGGCAAATCCGGTCGACGCGGTAAGCAGCATGCCGGCCATCAAGAGAATGCTTACTTTGTATTTCACGAAAAATCGCTCCTTTTTAAGTTGTTTTTCCCGAATTTGGTTCATGATGCGTTCCTGAAGGACCGTCCCGAGCGGCTCAACCCTTTGAAAGAGTGGTTTCAGGTCCTGGTCGTTGTCCATGCTCATTCGTTTCTTCCCCCTCGGCCATGGCATAATGTTTGCGGAACTTGGCTGCGGCCCGCTGAAATTTTTTCCTAAGATAGGTCGTGTTTTGTTGCAAAATAAGGCTGATCTCGTGATAGCTCTTGTCCTCGACGCAGCGCAGGATGAGCAGGCTCCGTTCCTCGGCGGTCAGCCTGGCCAGCGCCCGGAGCACGGACGGATTGTAGTATTTGTGCTCGATGACCTGATCGACATGCCTGTTATCCTGATCCTTCTGATACAGAAAGGGGAGGTATCGGGATAGCTTTCGCTTGCGGAGGTAGTCGATGCACTGGTTGGAGGCGATGCGGTACAGCCAGGCTTCGAAGGGCTTGTCCGGTTCGAATTTAGATAGATTGCGATAAGCTTTCAAAAAAGCTTCCTGGGTGCAATCTTCGGCTTCGGCATAGTCGCCAAGCATGTGATAGCAATAGTTGAAGATGGCTTTGTGGCAACGGTTCATGATCAGCTCATATTTGTCGATCTCTCCCCTCAAAACATCAGCAACGATCTGATGGAATGCTGGTTCCTCCAAGTGGTTTCACCCCTTTACAATCTGTATTACGTTTGGACACAGCACAAATGTGACAACCGGATTGAATAGTTTGCAGGAGAGAGCATTCGGCAAAATCGGGTTGGAGTAAGGGAGCCGCTGCCCCGGACGGGATTGGAGAGAATTCTGTATCACAAAAATAGAGACGCCGGAGCGGCGTCTCTATTTGCTGATTCATTTCCTTAGCAATCGGGACTTGATTTGGACCTGTGGTCAATCCTCTTCGAGCACGGCTACCTGATTCGATATTTGGAATCAAGGAACCGAAGCTTCCCGCAATCTTAATAGATCGCCTTCGCATCCGCCGGCAGCTGCCGGACATGCTGCAGAAAGGAGGTTACGCGGTGGTCCTGCCCCATATCGTACTCAAAGCCCAGCTGTTCAGCGACATCCAGCGCGGTTCTGCGGAACAGCGCTCCCATCGTAAACAGCGCCTTCCACACCTCTTCGTAGGTTCCGCGAGGGTAGGTGGACATCAGCTCGTTCCAGCTGTCCGCAGACAGGTAGTTTTTCAAGTACTTGCCGTTCTTGCCCACGCTGAGCGAGAAGTCGGTCTGGGTACCCACCTGCCACTCCAACATTTTCATCAGCATCGGCCGCATGATGTTGTGGAGGTGGTCTTGGGCATACAGTATTTCTTCCCGCCACAAGCCTTTGGCTACATACGTGGATACCCACCAGAACTCGTTGCAGCAATCCTCGAAGAAGGCTGCGGACGGACGCTGTACCCAGAAATCCTCGTCGGACGGAGTAGGAATCCGGGGGAAGGCCTGATCTTTATCCATTAAGATTTGGATCAGTTTGTCTTCCTTGCAGTATTTCTCCTTCTCCTCAATGGGAATCAGGGTCATGTCAATCCGGTTGCCGTCGGTAAATAACATCAGGTACGAGAACCAGCCTCCAAGATCCGGGGGAAATAAGGCCATGTCTTCCGGCGTCTGCAGAATCAACCGTTCCCCGAAAACGTCAATCCAGTTCGGATCCTGAATAAAGCTGTCCATGTCCGTTACGTGAAAGCTGATATCGTAATCCTGAAAAATATCCTTAGGCACATTGGGATTCGTTCGGGAGCCCTCCAGGGTCACCGCCCGAACCCGTTCGTCGCGGGCTGCATAGCCCAATACCAAATCCATCATTTCTTGTTCGCTTCTCATGTTATCCAGCCTCCGAATTCATATTTAGATGACTCATGTTTCGAATCGGACAGGTCAGGAGGTCCACGAATCCGGACCGTAGAAGCCTGGCATGGATATGGAGCATGTTATAACTTGTTCAAGCGCTTTTTCATGAGGAAGTCTCCTTTTCCGATGTTGAATGTATTTAAATTAATTCTTCATGGCCTTAAATGATTCCTCCGCAGCCTCAAGCGTAGCCTCGATGTCAGCATCCGTATGGGCGGTGGTCATGAACCAGGCCTCGTATTTGGAAGGAGCCAAGTTCACGCCGCGGTCCAGCATATGGCGGAAGAATGCAGCGAAGGCTTCACCGTCGGTGTCCTGCGCTTCGTCATAGTTCGTGACCGGATGATCGCAGAAATGAGTGGAGAAGGAGCCGCGGATGCGGTTGATTGTGAGCGGAATGCCGTGGCGGTCGGCGGATGCCTGCAAACCTTCCGTCAGCTTGATGGTCAAGCGCTCCATTTCTTCATATACGCCTTCGCCTTGCAGAACCTCCAAGCAAGCGATTCCGGCTGCGATGGAGGCGGGATTACCCGCCATAGTTCCGGCCTGATAAGCAGGGCCGAGCGGTGCGACCTGTTCCATCACGTGTTTACGGCCGCCATAGGCGCCGATTGGCAGGCCGCCGCCGATGATTTTGCCAAGAGCCGTAAGATCCGGCTGAATCGCCTCGTGATTGGCCAGACCCGCATAGGTTTGGGTAGATCCGTAGTGGAAGCGGAAAGCGCTGATAACTTCGTCATAGATGACTAGCGAGCCGTTGTCGTGCGTCATCTGACATAGGCCTTCGAGGAAACCCGGCTTCGGCATCACCATCCCAAAGTTGCCGACGATCGGCTCCACCATAACGGCAGCCACATCATCGCCCCATGTGTCGAGGGCAGCGCGCAGGCCTTCCAGATCGTTGAACGGAACGGTAATGACTTCCGTCGCAATGCTGGCCGGGATCCCGGCGCTGTCCGGAATGCCGAGCGTGGAAGGGCCGGAGCCTGCTGCCACGAGGACAAGATCGGAATGGCCGTGGTAGCAGCCTGCGAACTTGATGATTTTGTTGCGCTTGGTGTAGGCGCGGGCAACCCGGATCGTCGTCATGACTGCCTCGGTGCCGGAATTGACGAAACGCACCTTATCCATGGACGGAATGGCGGCCTTCAGCATTTTGGCTAAGGTGATCTCAAGCTCCGTCGGCGTCCCGTAAAGGGTGCCGTTTTGAGCTGCTGCTGTGATTGCAGCCGTAATATGCGGATGGGCATGTCCGGTTATGATCGGTCCATAAGCCGCTAAGTAATCGATATAACGGTTGCCGTCCTCGTCCCAGAAGTGGGCTCCGCTTGCGCGTTTCATAAAGACGGGGGCACCACCGCCTACGGCTTTAAAGGAACGGGAGGGGCTGTTTACGCCGCCTACGATATGCTGAAGCGCTTCTTGATACAGAGTTTCGGAACGGTTTCTTGATGTTGACATGATAGTAAAACTTCCTTTCTTCATGAAGCAGGACAGGAAGCTAAAATGACGTAGCGTCCTGTCCTGCTTGCTGTAAGTGTATTAGTTACGATCCGTTGTTGCAGATGGGGCAGTGAAGCTTTCGGAATTACCATTCTCAGAATCGTTGTTCTCAGAACCACGGGTCTCAGAATTGTTGTCCGTTCCTTCGCTGCCTTGGGTTTCAGGGTCAGGCGTTGGCGGATTTAATATGTCCTGGATATACTGTTTCAGCGTATCCGGATTGCCTACCGTTAGAACGGCAGCACCGCCGATATGTTCTTCCTTCAGGAGTTTCATCGGAGGAACCTGTTCGCTGCCACTCATTTTACTCTTATAGGCAACGTTCGCAAGCTTCCACATATCCTCGACATCGAGATTGGTATCAATATATGGGCTGACAGACTTCAGAATGTCCGGAAGCTTCATGATGGACGTGGTGGTCTGCATTTTCTTGGCTACGGCCTTCAAAAGCTCGCGCTGCCGCTCGGTGCGGGTAAAGTCGCCCATCGCATCATAGCGGAACCGGACATATTGCAGCGCCGTGTTGCCATCCAGATGCTGCATGCCTTGCTTCAATTCAATGTCGTATTCGTTTTTGTCTGCTTTACTGGAATAATTCATGTCCTTCTCAACATAGAAATCAACCCCGCCGACGGAATCAACCAGCTTCATGAAACCCTGGAAATCCGTATAGACGTAGTATTGAACCGGAATGCCCAGCAGATCGCCTACAGCCTTCATGGCCGTATTCGGGCCGTGCGTGATGGCCGTATTGATTCGGTTTCGGTCATATCCGGGTATTTCTACGTAAGTATCGCGCAAAATAGAGAATAAGTGCATTTTTTTCTTCACCGGATCAATCGAGGCAACAAGCATACTGTCGGAACGAGGAATTTCGCCTTCCTCAAAACCGCGTGCATCAACGCCCATCAGCAGAATGTTAACCGTCTCGGTTCCTTCCCACTCGGGTGGCGCAGGAACCTTGGCATCTACCTTTTCAATTTCGCGAAAAGGGGAGGAATCACCTGATTTCTGAAGACTTTGCAAGCCGTCGTAGAACGACGCCGCATAATAAATGCCGTAACCAATAATAGCGGCGAGGATGAGGCTGACACTCCATATCATCGTCTTCTTTGTTTTTTTGGTCATTGTGTTCTTCCTTTCGGATTACGCTGATGAATAAAATTCGATAGAACATTTGAACATTCGACATTCATTCTATTATAATTTTTTTCGAAAAGACAATCAATTTTCGGGACTAAAGTCCGTATAGTAGGAGTTGAGCCTTATCGTAGATCAAACGCAGTTGACAGTCGGAAGCCAGGTGCCGGATTTTTCACTTCCGGCTTCGAACGGGGAGAAGGTAGCATTAAGCGATTTTCGCGGACGTAAAGTCGTGCTGTTCTTCTATCCGAAAAATATGACCCCAACCTGTACCGAGGAGGCTTGCAGCTTCCGGGACAACTATGGTGCGTTGGTGCAAGCTGGCGCAGTGGTGATCGGGATTAGCCCGGATTCACTGAAATCCCATGCCAAATTCATTGATAAGCATAGCCTTCCCTATTTGCTCATTTCTGATGAAGAGCACAAGGTAAGCGAAATGTTTGGTGTATGGCAGATGAAGAAGATGTTCGGCCGCGAGTATATGGGTATTGTACGCTCTACCTTCTTGATTGATGAGCAGGGGAAGCTTGCAGGCGAGTGGCGGAAAGTAAAAGTGAAAGGTCATGTCGAAGCGGTTCTCACAGCCGTGCTGTCATAGCTATATGAAGAACGGTCCCTCAGCATGCCTGGACAGGCATGATAAGGGACCTTTTTTTAATAAATAAGACCAGAGGAATAATGAATTCAGTTTACTCAAATTCTAGTCTTTTTTTGAAACACCCTCCATATAATCTATCAGGAAGCCGAACTCATAGAAACGATGGAGGTAGAGTTGATAATGAAAAATATGGTGCGGGTAACATCAATTGCGGTATTTTTCGGCGTATTGGCAGTGCTCATCATGATCGGTATGGGGCTTGAGGTCCAGCAGCCGACTGACATATATATGGAACAGGCTCCGCTGGCAGCAGTGCCAATGACAGTAACTGGGCAAGATATACAGGTGAAGCCGGAAGAGGCAAGCAAGCCTATCGTCACGACTGCATACAAGAATACATCGGCCGTGAACGCCGCACCTGTTCAATATAAGAAACAAAGTGACAAAACGGTATACCTGACATTTGATGACGGCCCATCGGATTTGACGCTTGATGTGCTGAATATTTTGAAGCGAGAAGGAATTAAAGGCACGTTTTTTGTACTGGGTAAGGAAGCGGAGACCCGTCCCGAGATTATTAACCGCATCTATGAGGAAGGCCATGTGATCGGGAATCATACATATGATCATCGTTATGACAAGCTCTACGGGCATTTTCAGGATTTCTGGGGACAGATTAAGAAAACGGAGGAAATCATTCGTTTAATTACGGGGGAACGACCGCAACTGGTCAGAGCTCCCGGGGGAACGGCCGGCCATTTTGACGAAGCCTATTTTCAATTCATGAAGCAGGGGGGCTATCATGTATTCGATTGGAACGTCGACAGCGGCGACTCCAGGTATCGAGACGTCCCGGTTAAAGACATCGTAAAAGGGGCAACCACGAAAGTGAACGGCAATGAGGCAATTGTGCTTCTTCATGACGGTAGAGGGCATACCGAAAGCGTAAAGGCTCTGCCGGACATCATTTCTTATTATAAAAAGCAAGGCTATGCTTTTGATGTACTATCTCCGGAAATCCAGCCCGTTCAATTTCGTGCCCAGCAGAGTGCACGTAAGGTTTCACAGCCTTCAAAGCAATGGATTGAGGAGCATGTCGCAGCCAACGCCGCGCTATTTGAGACTGGGCGAACGCTGGCCGTGGAATTCGGAGGAATGGAGACTGCGTTCGCGGCAGGGGAATACAAAATGGTGGACGGTCGGTTGATGGTACCGTTGCGCGCCCTGGTGGAGCGGCTCGGCGGAAGCGTGTCCTGGAAGTCTCACAACAAGACCGTGCAGGTGACGCTGGCAGGGAATCGCTGGGAAGCAGACCCGGTGGGCGGCTTGCTATTCCCCATGCAAACAGGGGGCAAACCGGTGTCTTCGGATGTTCATTTAATCGGCGGTACCGCTTGGATTCCGCTTCGGGAAGCGCTTGACTTTTCCGGCCGCCCTGTTACAAGAGTGACATATGAAGAAAGCGAATATCGCGTTCTAACTTTGTAGTCGAAAATTGCATTTTATGTTTGTAATTATGCTTCACAAGTTATAGACTAGTACTTAGAGATATTTATCACAATCCCTAAGATTGTTTCAGAATAAAGGAGGGGGAAGCTTTCCCCTGCTTTATTTTTGGCGATAGTGAGTCACCCATAAGTTCGCACTTTTGTAAGTGATGCATAATAGATACCGGTTATCCCAAAATTAAAGCTAACCGGTTCGATCGTCGCCAAGTCCATCTTGGGAATTCACTTAAAGAAAAGGAGGCAATTCTTTATGACAGAAACATCTTCTCCACAGCCGTCCGAAACTCCGGAAAATGTTGTAGGAAACCAAGAAGCTGCGGCGTCCAGCCGTCCTGATGTGCTGCTCGAACAACTGCTCAAGCCCGAGGTTCAGGAATCCCTCACAACTCTCGTGGACAATCTTCCAAAACTTGCAGAAATGCTGACCGTCATGACTAAAGCTTATGACTTCGGTAAATCCGTAGCTACGGATCCCGTGCTTGCGGAAGACACTATGGCTTCCCTTAGCGGATTCGCGAAGCCGGTCACGACAGCAGCGAAAAGCGTTGCATCTGCAGCTATCGAAGCCGGAGACCGTGTACACGCTCAAGGCGACCAAGCTCAGATCGGCGTATTTGGTCTGATGAAAATGCTGAAAGATCCTCAGGTTCAAAAGGGTCTTCGCTATGCTCAGGCTTTTTTGGACGTTCTTAACGAGCGCGACCAACAAAACAAGCGTTAATCCATAAATCATACGAAGAACGGAGGATGGTCATGTCTAAACATATTTTAATTTTGGGCGGAGGCTATGGCGGCTTGCTTAGTGCGCTTTCTGCACGCGAGCATTTTGGTGCTGGTGCACAAATCACGCTGATCAACCGTTTCCCAACCCATCAGATCATTACGGAATTGCACCGTCTGGCAGCAGGCAACATCGCAGAGAAAGCAGTAGCTTTGCCGCTCGATAAGCTTCTGCGCGGCGCGAATGTTGACCTGCGCATCGGCAACGTTAAGGAAATCAAGCCGGATGAGCGTTCGGTTTCCCTTGATGACGGCGGAAGCTTCACATATGATGCCCTGGTTATCGCACTGGGCAGCGAAACGGCCTTCTTCGGCATTCCGGGATTGCAAGAGAACAGCTTCATCCTGAAGTCCGTGAACGATGCTAACCGTCTGCGTGCTCATGTGGAGTCCCGCATTGCGGAATATAGCAAAACGAAAAACAAAGCGGACGCTACCATCGTTGTTGGCGGCGGCGGCTTGACAGGCGTTGAGCTTGTTGGTGAATATGCCGATATGAAAAGCGAGCTGGCTCGCAAATACGGCATCGATCCACAAGAAATCACACTTTATTGTGTTGAAGCAGCTCCTTCCATTCTGCCGGGCTTCCCTGCAGAACTGGTTGACCGCGCAACAACAAGCCTGCAAAAACGCGGCGTGAACTTCCTGACCGGATTGCCGATTACCAAAATGGATGGCACAACCGTTGAACTGAAAGATGGCAGCACGATCGAAACCAGCACATTGATATGGACTGGCGGCGTACAAGGCAACTCCGTTGTGGCTAACTGCGGCATCGAAGTCAACCGCGGACGTGCGGTTGTTAACGAATTCCTGCAATCCGCATCCCACCCTGACGTATACGTAGCTGGTGACAGCGCGGTTGTTATGGGACCGGAAGGTCGTCCGTACCCGCCAACAGCACAGCTGGCATGGCAAATGGGCGAGCTGATCGGCTACAACATCTTCGCTCAATTGAATGGCGGCGTACCTGCTTCGTTCACACCGGTATTCTCCGGTACGCTCGGCAGCTTGGGACGTAAAGATGCCATCGGTACCATTGGTGCTAACAAGACCCAATTGAAGGGTCTGCCTGCAACCTTGATGAAAGAAGCAAGTAACATGCGTTACCTGTCCCACATCAACGGTTTGTTTACACTGGCTTACTAAGCCTAGAAGTCGGCATTATATTCACATACAAAGAGATGGACCCTGAGTTTTCGGGTCCATCTTTTTTTTATTTCGCAGCCCAAACATAAGCAGATGGACTTAGGGACATCGACATGAAAACATAATACGATGGTTACACCCGGGAGCGAGGAATACCAAGGGATTTCACACGCGTGCTCCAGAGCGGGATGTTAGAGAAGGAGGTAAGGGAGAGACTGAAAGGTGAAAGTCCAATAGGAAGAAGAAAGAAGGTCAAACAGTTATGTAAGCGCTATCGTAAAAGGTTCGAAGTTTTCATTTTAAGAAACGGAGGGAGCATGTATGCGGGGATATCATCGTCTTCATTCCATTGTCATTCAACTGTTTTTGTTTTTTTTCATCGGCACCACACTTCCGGTTCTTATTATGGGGTTCCTGTCGTATAACAAATCGGCCTCGATCGTGGAGGAACAGGTTAGTAAAGTGGCTTCCCTCACCATCACCCAAGTCAGTGACAAGCTGAATATGTTCTTCAAGAAACTGGATGACTCCTCGATGATGGTGCTGAACAGCAAGGTGGTTCACGGCATTCTGGAGGATCAGGATATCAGTAAGTATGACCTGACGCTGAAGGTGAAGGAGGGGAAGGACCTGTTGACCTCCATCATGATTAACTCGCCGGAGATATTGGACGTGTACGTGTTTGACGTGCAGCGGAACAATTCGGTCCTGAGCGCCGATTCCTTGATGTCCATCCCGGACCAGTGGGATTCTCCTTGGTATCGAGCGATACTGGAGGCTAACGGGCAGGCGGTATGGTTCGGCTTGTCGGATACCTCCTACCTGAAACAAACGGGAATGGGGTTTCCTGTCTTCGGACTAGGCCGGGCAATCCGAAGCTGGGATACGGGGGAGATTGTCGGGGTGATGTTTATCGAGATTATGGGGGATGTCCTGATTGATGAATTAAACCATGTCCAGTTCGGGGACACGGGGTATATGTACGTGGCCAATGACGAGAATCGCTACTTCTATCATCCGGATCCTTCGATGTACGGGAGGCAGTCTTCGATTAAACTGCCCTCGAGTTTAACGGAATATAACCTGAATAACAAAAAAACACTGATGATCCCAGCGCGTTTGAACAATGGTTGGCATGTGGTCGGCATGGTGCCGCTGAAGGAGTTGACGGCCGATTCGGCGAGCATCCGGAGTTTCACCGTCTGGATTGTATTCGGATCGATCCTGGCGGCGATCGGCATCGGTTATTTCATGACGCGGAGGATAGGCAAACCGCTCGTTCATTTAAGCCGCTTGATGCGCAGAAGCGAAGCAGGGGATTTATCGGTCCGCAGCAAGAATGTAGGTCCCAGTGAGATCGGCCAGCTGGGCAGAAGCTTCAACAAAATGATAGAGCAGATCGATCTCCTGATCCGGCGGATCGCAGCGGAGGAGTCCGAGAAAAAAAAGGCGGAAATCCGCGCGCTCCGGTATCAGATCAATCCCCATTTTCTTTACAATACGCTGAATTCGATTCGCTGGATGGCCAAGCTTAACCGGACGAATGACGTTGACCGATCGGTCACGGCCCTTGTTCATCTGCTGGAGGGGAGCCTGGAGCGCAACGGTGTGTTTATAAGGCTTGGAGATGAATTGGAGCTGCTTCGGAAATATATGATCATTCAGAATTATCGCTACGACCATCAAATTGAGCTGAGGATTGACTGCCCTGAGGAAATAGAGGACCTCTATGTTCCCCGGATGCTGCTGCAGCCGATTGTGGAGAATGCGATCTTTCACGGGATCGCCCCGCTTGATGAAGCTGGCACGATTACGATTCGGATAACATCTCACCAACAGGATGTCATAGTTCGGATCGAGGATAATGGAATCGGCATCAAGCCCGAACGAATAGCGGGACTGCTGTCGTATGAGCAGGATCACTCTAAGCACGGCATGACCCACATCGGGCTGCGTCATGTTCACCAAACGGTCCAGTTATATTACGGCAGTCGCTACGGGGTATGGGTGGAAAGCCCGGAAGGCGGAGGAACGCGGGTCACGATAACATTTGCGAGGCAAAGGGGTGACGATTATGTACAGAGTTCTGCTCGTGGATGACGAAGCGATCGCACGTACAGGACTGCGGTCGACCTTCGATTGGGAGAAATATGGTTACCGGCTTGTGGGCGAGGCCTCCAATGGACAACGGGCCATGAAATGGATTATGAACGGGGATCTGGACATTCTGATCACGGATATCGCGATGCCGGTCATGGATGGTTTGGAGCTGACCCGCCGTACAAGGGAGCTTTGTCCTTGGGTGAAGGTGCTGCTGCTTAGCTGTCATAGCGATTTCGAATTCGTCCGTGAAGGCATAAGGCTTGGCGCTTCAGATTATATTCTCAAGCCGACGCTGGATGCGGACTCTTTGGGTACCGTGCTTGATCACATGCGTTCGAAGCTGGAAGAGGAGAAGCAGATGCAGCGGATTCTGACCGAGCATGAGCAGCAGCAGCGTCTGAATCAGAAGAAGGCCGCGGAAAAAGTCCTCTTTCAGGCGCTGTCCGGTGAGCCCGGTGCGCTCGCAAAGCTGGAAGCATGGAACCATAACGGTCCTTATCTGCTGGCCATGCTCCAGCTTAATTCTGATCCAGGGGCTGTCGCGGCCGGGGTTCAGCCCAAGGATTGGCATGACGAGATCGAGCGATTAATGGGACAGTTATATGACCAGGTGCCGGAGGCGCTGGCAGCTCGGCTGGAGACGGATCGGATCGCTGTCTACGTGCCCCTACGGCATGCAGGAAGGCTGCCAGTTTCAGAGCACGAAGCGGCCATCCGTCTGCCGATCCGGTGCGCGATGGGGCTCAGCAGGAGATATAACGGCATGGATAAGCTGCAAGAAGCGTTTCGAGAAGCTAGCGAGAGCCTGGAAGGCCTCTTCTTTCATAAAGATCAACAGATTCTTCGGGCAGAGGAGCTCGACCTGACCGAGGCCGATTCGGCTCAGGAGAGGCCGGCCGCCGAGCTGCATGCCCTAAGAGCCGCGCTGACCGTCGGGAACATGGACATCAGCGAAGAGCGTTTGCAGTCCATTATGCTGCGCTGGCAGCCCGGCAGGATGAAGAAACGGGCGGTCCTCAGGGAAGCAGAGGAGCTTCTGAGCTTGCTCGCTATGTTTCATCTTCCCGGCTGCCCACCGTTTCCGCAGATCGGGGAAGTGGGCAAGCTTCGCTCGGTGGAGGAAGTAAAAGAACTGGTGCTCCAAGGCTTCCATACTTTGCGGGAGGAGGCTATGCGTCTCCCCGTACCGGAATCCACGCTGCATGAGCGAATCGTCCTGCAGGCCGTTCAATATATTAACGCCCGCTTTGCTGAGCCGATTTCTCTGCAGGAGGTGGCTGACGAAGTGGCCGTCAGCCGCAACTATTTTAGTGAATTGTTTAAGCGCGTCACGGGACACAACTTCATCGATTATGTGATTGATCTGCGGTTGAAACGGGCCAAGGAGCTGCTCTCCACGACATCGCTACGAGTGTATGAAGTGGCGGACCGCTCCGGATTTAATGACGTGAAATACTTCAGCAAGCTGTTCAAGAAGATGGTAGGCATGACACCTGCGGAGTACCAGGGACAGCATCGAAGATAAGGGGAATTTCATAATCGGAAAAGAATCCACTTTTTCGGAACATTATCAGTTTAAAAGCTTTTTGCCAAAATTTTATAATTAAAGCGTTTACAAGAGGCTGTGCCAGCGAGTCAAATCTGGTTTGAATGGAGGAAATGAAATGACAAGGAAACAGGTGAGAGGGTCATTGCTTGTAATCATTCTTCTACTATCATCCGTACTTCAAGCGTGTGGAGGAGGCGGAACTACGGAAGGCGGAGATTCCGTAAGTGGAGAGAAAGTCAAGATCAAATGGGCGAGCTGGGGGAACCCCGGCGAGCTTAGCCGCTATCAGGAGCTGACCAAGGATTTTAACAAGAAACATCCGGACATTGAGGCCGAATTCATCCCGATTCCAGGGGAGTATGACCAGAAAATATTAACCCAGTTAACGGGCGGAACCGCGCCGGATATTTTCTATGCCGGCGACGGCCTGATCGTGAAATTGATCGAGAATCAGAGCATTGAGAATTTAACGCCTTACATGGATGCGCCGGAGAGCTTGATTAAGAAGGAGGACTACTTCGAGGGCTTGTGGGGAGCGGCCGTGCGGGATGGGCAGACCTACGGCGTAACGGTGGATTGCAATCCGATGGTGCTCTGGTACAACAAGAAGGTGCTGAAGGAAGCGGGAATCAACGAGATGCCGGCGGATCTGCAGGCGAACGGACAGTGGACCTGGGACAAATTCAAGGAAATGTCGGACAAGATCCGGGACAGCAAAAAGTACGGTTACGTGTTGGATAACTCCTGGAACAGCTACCACAGCTGGGTTACCTCGAACGGCGGCCAGGTGTATGACGATGAGGGGAACTTCGTAGCGGCCTCGGACCCGAAGGCGATGGAGGCGTTCCAGTTTCTGTACGACAACGTAAAGTCCAAAAATATTACGTTCTCCGGGACTCTTCCCAAAGGGCAGGGCGGAGATGCCATGTTTATGTCCAACCAGGTCGGATTTGTTGCTGCGGGGCGGTGGTATTTGCCGCTGTTCAAGAAGAATCAAGGGCTTGAGTATGACGTGGTCACGTGGCCTACCAATACCGGCAACAAAATCGAGCCGGCCGGTATCCCGACCGCATTCCTGGTCATGAACAAGGCAGCGAAGAATAAGGAAGCAGCCTATACCTTTTTCTCCGAGTATGTGAACAAAGAGGGCCAACGCTATCGCCTGCAGGGCGGCGGCAATGCCGTCCCGTCGGTACAGGGCACGGATGATGTGGTGCTGGAAGGGAATCTGCCGGAGCATGCCCAGTTTTTCCTGGATGCGCGTGAGATCGGATATTCTCTGACCCCGTCCGAGGCGGGCATCCCAGGGCTTAGCCAGGACATTACCTCCAAATTCGAGGCGTTGTGGCTGAAGGACCAGGATCTTGAAAGCTCGATGAAGGATATTCAGGATATGGCCAACAAGAAAATTCAGGATTACAAGAGCGGTAAGAACTGATCACGCTCTGGGGAGGAACGGTGAGATGAAATGAAAACGCAGCCTGCGGGAAGCTCCGGCGCCGCTCCTTCTCCGGAGCGGTTTCCGGAGAGGAGAACGACCTTAAAGAGCAAGACGTCCGATGGTTTATGGGGCTACTTTTTTATCTTTCCCCAAATGATCGGCTTGATCGCTTTTTCATTGATCCCGCTCATCTCGGCTTTTGTCATCAGCATGATGAACTGGGACGGCATGGGAGCCAAGAAGTTTATCGGTCTCCAAAATTTCGTGTCCCAGCTTCAGGATGAGGAGTTCCACATTGCACTGGTGAACACGGTGTATTACACGATTCTTTCGGTACCGACAGGCATCGTTCTGGCCATGCTGGTGGCGGTAGGCTTAAACCGGGTTCGCGGGAAGATTCTGTACCGGCTGATCTACTTCATGCCGAACATTACGATGTCCGTTGCCGTCGCCGTCGTGTTTATGTGGCTGTTCAACGCCGACTTTGGCCTTATTAACATGTACTTGCAGCAGTGGTTCGGGATAACGGGCCCCTCCTGGCTGACGGATTCCAGGTACGTGATGCCTTCGATTGCCCTGCTGAGCGTCTGGATGGGGCTGGGAGGCAATATGGTGCTGTTCCTTGCTGGGCTTCAGGGCATATCGAGAAGTTATTACGAGGCGGCCGAGATTGACGGTGCCGGCAAATGGCAGCAACTGATCCATATTACGATTCCGCTGCTGTCCCCGACGACCTTTTTCGTAACGATCATGTCCATTATCGGTTCCTTCCAGGTGTTTGACCAGTCGTTTGTCATGACTTCCGGCGGACCGGCGAAGGCCAGCTATACGCTTGTCTATCACATCTATGAGACGGCCTTTGCGGACTTCACCTTTGGCAAGAGCACGGCGTCGGCGGTCATCCTGTTCGTGATGATCCTGTCGCTCACCTTGTTCCAGATGAGGATGTCCAAGCGGTGGGTGCATTACGAAGACTGACGGTCGAACCTTTAGGAAGGAGGGAAAATGAATGATATATCGGGGATTGAGGATGTCCACCGTAGTGCTGCATATCGTGCTGATCATAGGCGCGTGTATGATGGCCTTGCCGTTTGTCTGGATGGTGCTCAGCTCGCTCAAGGATTTGTCGCAAGTATTCGTCGTGCCGCCCAAATGGATTCCGGACCCGTTCATCTGGTCCAATTACAAGGATTCGCTGACGGCGCTGCCGTTCGGGCGCGCGTATTTTAACAGCTTCTACATCAATATGATCGTTGTGGTTTCACAGCTGATTACCTGTTCCATGGCGGCCTATGCGTTTGCCAAAATCACGTTCCCGTTCCGGGAGCCGCTGTTCATTCTGTTTCTAGCTACCATGATGGTGCCGGGACAAGTGACCATCATTCCGCTCTATCTGATCATGAAAAATATCGGATGGCTGGATACACATCTGGCGATTATCGTCCCTTCGGCACTTCTCAACGCCTTCGGGGTGTTTCTGCTCCGGCAATTCTTCAGAGGCATTCCGAAGGAAATGGAGGAGGCGGCCATCGTGGACGGCGCGAACCGCTGGACGATATACACCCGGATTATGCTGCCTTTAATCAAACCGGCTTTATCGGCACTCGGGATTTTTACCTTCCTCGGGATGTGGAACAACTTCTTTAACCCGCTGATTTTTCTCAGCAGCACGGATAAGTTTACCGTGCCGATGATGCTGAATTTGTACCGGGGCATGTATTCAACGGATTGGACGCTCATGATGGCCGGGGCATCGATTGCGTTGATCCCGGTCCTCATCGTGTATATCATCGGCCAGAAATATATTATTGAAGGCGTTACTTTATCCGGGATTAAGGGCTAGGTGAGCTTAATCAGCCCGTAAGCGGGGTTCCTTGAATGAGGAACCCGCTTACGGGTTATTTGTGTTCTGCAGACAGGGGTCACTGGATTATCCTTAACCTAGTTTGGAATTGGAATGATTAAGGCTGTGAATCGTTCATACGATGATCGAACGTGAACGATGAAAGACAACATGTAAGCAGAATGAATAGGAGGCCAGCCGTGTGCAACGGGCTGGCCTTTTTCGTGTAGATGCCGATCAGGCCAGGCGGACCTTAGCTATAAATCATGAAGGAAAGGCCAATCCTTTTCTAGCAAATGACGTCTATCTTCTTGCTTTCTTGGAAAACCTATTCATAGATTCAAGATTCCAAGTTACCGCTATCTAATAATCTATGAATATAGGTTGGGGGTTGATGTTCTTGTTTAGTTCATCCGTTCATGCTGAAGAAGCAAATCATCCGGAGTGGGCACCTGAGCTTCTGGGGAGGGTTACCAAACGGATCGGCAGTGTCATTGTAGGACATGAAGAACAAATCTCATTAACGATGATTGCCTTGCTGGCCGGAGGACACGTGCTGCTGGAGGATGTGCCGGGAGTCGGGAAGACCCTGCTGGTGAAGTCGGTGGCTGCGTTAATCGGCTGTGATTTCAGCCGCATTCAGTTTACGTATGATCTGATGCCAGGGGATATTACAGGGGCGTCGGTCTATTATCCGCACACGGGAGAATTCGTATTTAGACCAGGACCCGTGATGTCCAATATTGTGCTGGCCGATGAAATTAACCGGGCGTCGCCACGGGCACAATCCGCGCTGCTGGAGGCGATGGAAGAGGGACGCGTAACCGTGGACGGCCATACGTATCCGCTGCCTGCCCCCTTTTTCCTGCTGGCAACGCAAAATCCTTATGAATATGAAGGGACAAGCCGCCTGCCGGAGGCGCAGCTGGATCGCTTTTTGATGAGATTATCGCTGGGCTATCCCAATATAGAAGGTGAATTGGAGCTGCTGGAGCGGGGGATGGGCAGTTCCAGACTGGACGATCTGAAGCCCCTTATGATGGGATCTGAGCTCATCCGGATGCAGCAGATGGTTTCCCGTGTATTTGTGGATGACACGATAAAACGTTACATGGTCAGTGTGGCCGATGCTTCCCGAAAACAGCAGGGCGTGACCCTGGGGATTAGTCCGAGAGGGACATTGGCGTGGCTTCGCGCTTCACAGGCGGCTGCGTTTCTGACAGGACGAATGTATGTCATCCCGGATGACTGTCTGCGCGTTGCCGTACCGGTGCTGACCCACCGGATTCATCTGTCTCATGAGGCACGCGCTGCCGGTGTAACTCCTTATGAAATGGTGGAGTCCATCATTACGAGGTTTGATCTGCCGCGCCAGCGAAGCCGGAAGGGAAATCCGTCATGAGACGCCGTCTGCTGGAATGGTCGAGAGGAGTGGCCATCTGGTCCGTTTCGTTGGGCCTTTATGTTTGGTTAGGCGGGGAATCGCTGCGGCTTGTATGGTGGGCATCCACGATTCTATTGCTTGGCGGGGCTTTGACGAGCTTGCTGGGCCCAACCCGAATCACCATTTCGCATACAAGCTCCCCTTCATGCATACAGGCGGGAGATTCTGCTCAGATAACGGTTCAAGTGTCCTATCGTTCCCTTCTGCCCGTGCCATGGCTTATCATAACCGACCGGATCGGCAGCAGGGAGCATCGCAAGCTGCTATTCCCTGGTATGAAGCGAAGGCTCGAGTATACCTACAGACTGAACCAGGTTCCCCGCGGAGTCTGGTCTTCGATCTATAGCGAGGTGGAATGGGGCGATATGTTCGGCTGGTTCAGGACAAGCCGGAGTGTCCAAAGCGATACGGGTGGCATGATCGTGCTGCCAAGGCCTACCGCGTGGCCGGAGGCCCAGGTGCCCATGCATGGAAGCGACTTGGACATGGAAGATGAACGGGTACGCTTCAAGGTTTGGAATGAAATGAGAGGCTCGGGCGTGCGCGACTATGTTCCCGGTGATCCTATGAACCGGATTCATTGGAAGAATTCCGCGAAGCTCGGACGCCTGCAATCCTTCATGCCGCATGAGGGCTATGGATCAAGGCAGGGGGTTGTGCTGGATACATCGCTCCAAGGGTATGCAGGTCTTGGCGCCTTGAAACCGGAGGATGCATTTGAAGACGCGGTATCTGCGGCAGCAGGATTTGTATCCCGGCTCATCCGCTATAAAGTTCCCTATCAACTATGTATGGATGGGGATGGGATGGAGGATCGGCGGATCGAATATAAGGGTGTGTTCAAGGCGCAGCAGGATACGTTAGTACCGTTTGCCTCCGTTCAGCTAACCGGGAAGGATCCTGTACGGAACCGAAGTTTCGAGAAGTCTCTTTCTTCCCCACAAAAGAATACAGATTGGGCGATTATCACAGGCGTTTTTCATCAGGGAGCGGCTGTTGCAGCGATCAACCTGCTGAATGCAGGAAGCAGAAAGGTTACCATTTTCTGTACGCAAAGTGTAAAGCGCTTGAAACCGGCTGGAAATTCAAGCTCATGGATTAGTCCAAATAGTCCATTGGAGAATCAGGCGCAGCCGGAGTGGGCACGGGAGTTTTTCAGCAAAGGCGGGAGACTGGTTTATTTACATGAACAGCCGACAGATGGGAAGCCAATGCAGATAGGAGGTGCCGGCCATGATCGAACCAGGAAGCTCGCCCGTTAGGGATGGAGACCATCGGAAGACCAGTATATACGGAGCCCTTAGTGTACCCCATATTTTCGTCTCCCGATTGTCGCACGGAACGCTTCTTCATCGCATATTGATTACTCTGCCGGTTATGGGACTGCTGTCAGAGTGGCTCTTGCCGCTTCGGGATGCAGGGGATATGGACGGACATCTTATGCTGCAAACCTTATTCATCTGGGCTTTATTCTTGCTGCTCCAAGGATTGTTTACATTTCGGAGTTGGGTGTGGCTACCGCTGAACGCTGTTCTGGTGGTCTGGCTGTGTGCCCGATTGTTTGAATATAGCGATCCGCTGGCATGGTTATCCGATTATGCTTCGGCTATACTTCCGGGTGACGTTTCGATATTCGGAAATGCGTGGGAGTTTACTGCCTTAAGCCAGGAGACGAGAACGATCATCCTGCTTATCGGCTGGGCTATCATGGTGTCCGCGGTCCATATGCTGGCTTTGTACCGCCGAACCGTGTGGTTGTTTGGCGGTTCGACGCTGGTTTATTTGGCGGTGCTCGAGTCCGCCATGGAGGAGAGCGTATACCGTGATATGCTGCGAGCTGTATTGTATATTTTGCTGGCCCAGGGCATGATGCTGATTCTTAAGCTGAAGCAGGAAACCGTTGAGGAGACCCATAGGGGAGCGGACATCCCTGAGCCTGTTCGATCCGGCCGCTTGTCTGGGCTGCCTGTGCTTCGCTGGAGTCTGGTGGTGGTGCTTGCTTCCTGTCTGATCGCCGGAATGACCCGAGTGGGAGGCGTTTTTAGCGAGCCTTCGACGGGTGTGGGATTAACGGTATCCGAAATGGCGGAACGTCTGACGGGATGGGGGGA
This sequence comes from Paenibacillus sp. ISL-20, assembly GCF_018613005.1. Lineage (NCBI taxonomy): Bacteria > Bacillati > Bacillota > Bacilli > Caryophanales > Paenibacillaceae > Paenibacillus > Paenibacillus sp. ISL-20. Next base: position 6,620 of record NZ_JAGGRD010000031.1, on the reverse strand, counting down.
TCGGCTCTGGAGAAACGCGGAACCGTCGATTCCTGCCTCCCAGGTTGCCGGATATGCTTCCCAGGGAAAAGATTTGGGAGGTCCGCTAACGCTGAGCGATGCGTTGTATTTTACCGCGCAATCGCCCGAACCGACTTATTGGCGGGGGGACACGTATAACCGGTATGATGGACGGAAGTGGGATGCAGATCCTTCGATCCGCAAGCCCGTCAAGCTATCCGAAGACCTGGGCGACATCCTGCCCTATTGGGAGCGTCCTTCTGGAGACAGGCTCGTCCAGACACTGGCTTTTGAACAAGATACCCCCATTCAGACCGTGCTGTCCGGAGGCATTATTACCCGCGTGAAGGAGATGCATTTCTCCAAAGAGAGAGGTACACCGAGGCTTGCCGTTGACAGGCTGTCCGAAACGGTGTCCCTGCAAGGCGATAGGGCGGTATCCGGTTATACCATAGAAACTCTATATAGTCAGCCTGAGGAGCAAGAGCTCCGCAGTGCAACTAACAATGATCCCGAATATATGAAGGAGATGTACCTGCAGCTTCCTGAGGAGCTGCCCCTCAGGGTGAGGGAGTTAGCGCAGAAGATCACATTGGACGCTGTGAACAGGTATGAAAAGGCGAAAGCTATCGAATCCTATTTGGAGCAGAACTATACGTATACACTGCAAACATTCGTGCCACCGGAGGGCCGGGATTTTACGGATCATTTTTTGTTTGATACGAAGGAAGGGTACTGCGTTCATTTTGCTACGACTATGACCGTACTCCTTCGATCCGAAGGCATACCCGCACGCTACGTGACTGGATTTGCACCAGGTGAGCGGGTAGCAGGAACGGTTGACCGTTATGAGGTGGCGCAAAAAAATGCGCATGCATGGGTTGAGGTTTTTTTCCCGGGAGAAGGCTGGGTGATGTTCGATCCGACCCCAGGCTTTGGCATCGAGCAGATGTCCACACCTCCGATTGCCGGTAATTCCGGTTCTGCCGGGCTTAAGTACTGGAACAGCATGTGGAATTCCATGATTTATGGTGTCGTTAAATTACTCTTTTTGATAGCCGCCATCGGTCCTGCGATGTTTGGGGGCATTCTACTATTGATTCTTCCCATCCTTGTGGCAGTTGTTTGTCAAATGCCGACCGTGCGCCAAAGTTTGGCCTTCATGAGGATGGCCAGAACGATAGCGATAAGCAGGCGGGAGGGGCTCGTATCGGCCTCGGTGTGGGTTTGGGACAAGCTCCAGCGAAGGTTTGGAGATGTGGAAAGAGGGCAGACCATGCGTCAATACGTCAATGCTTTGTCGATTGCAGATGCCGAATTCAGGGCGGAGCTGGAGCAGTTTGCGCAGCGCTGGGAGCGGGCGGCATACCATGATAAACCGTGGTCCCGTACCGAAAAAGTGCTCTTTTTACGCCAATGTATTCGAATTGTCAAAAAACTGGCATGAAAACAAAGGGCCCTCTTTCTTGACGGTATGAATTCGGGTTGCGTATAATTAATTTCATTAATCAAGGGAGGCCCGGTAATGAATAAGCCTAATGAAATCATCGTCGTTTTGGACTTCGGTGGACAGTACAACCAACTTATAGCACGACGCATTCGCGATCTTGGCGTTTATAGTGAGCTTCTGCCATACAACACGCCCGCTGAGAAAATCAAAGAACTTTCCCCGCGCGGCATTGTGTTCTCAGGAGGTCCTTCCAGCGTGTATTCCGAGAATGCACCGCATGTGGACCCAGCCATTTATGATCTGGGACTGCCGATCTTCGGCATTTGCTACGGCATGCAGCTGATGGCTCAACAGCTGGACGGAAAAGTAGAACGTGCTTCGAAACGTGAATACGGTAAAGCCGAATTGGAATTTGCTCCGAACTCGATGCTTGTCAAAGGGATTGAGCAAAAACAAACCGTATGGATGAGTCATGGTGATCACGTGGTATCGCTGCCTTCCGGCTTTAAGCTGGATGCAGGAACGGAATCCGCACCGATCGCAGCGATGAGTAACGAGGATAAGAAGCTGTACGCCGTGCAGTTCCATCCGGAAGTTCGTCACTCCGTCCATGGTAACGAAATGATCAAGAATTTCTTGTACGAAGTGTGCGGCTGCGAAGGCAACTGGAGCATGGAGACTTTTATTGATGACCAGATTCGCGAAATCCGTGAAGTTGTCGGCAAGCAAAAAGTGCTGTGCGCGCTGAGTGGCGGCGTTGATTCCTCCGTTGTGGCCATGCTGATTCACAAGGCAATCGGCGATCAGCTGACATGCATGTTCATCGATCATGGACTGTTGCGCAAAGGCGAGGCTGAGAGCGTTATGGAAACCTTCGTAGGCAAGTTTGATATGAAGGTCGTTAAGATTGACGCTCAGGAACGTTTCATGTCCAAGCTGAAAGGCGTAGACGATCCGGAGAAAAAACGGAAAATCATCGGCAACGAGTTCATCTACGTATTCGATGAGGAGTCCAGCAAGTTTGATGATTTTGCATTCCTGGCTCAAGGCACACTGTATACCGATATCGTGGAGAGCGGTACGGACACGGCGCATACAATCAAATCCCACCACAATGTCGGCGGGCTGCCTGAAGACATGAAATTCACGCTGATCGAGCCGTTGAAAGCTCTCTTTAAGGATGAGGTTCGTAAAGTCGGCGAGGAGCTTGGTTTGCCGGATGAGATCGTTCACCGTCAACCTTTCCCTGGCCCGGGTCTTGCGATTCGCGTACTGGGTGAAGTAACGGAGGACAAGCTGCAAATCGTTCGTGATTCCGACTACATCCTGCGCGAAGAGATCGCGAAAGCGGGACTGGATCGCGAGATCTGGCAGTATTTCACGGCGCTTCCGAACATGAAGAGCGTTGGCGTAATGGGTGATGCACGTACGTATTCCTACACCGTAGGCATCCGTGCCGTAACCTCCATTGACGGCATGACAGCGGACTGGGCGCGTATCCCATGGGATGTGCTTGAGAAGATTTCCGTCCGTATCGTGAACGAAGTCGAGAACGTCAACCGTATCGTGTATGACGTGACCTCCAAACCGCCAGCAACGATCGAGTGGGAGTAGTTTTTCTACTGCTGTACTAAAACAAAAGCCTTCAATCCACAACTGTGGGATTGAAGGCTTTTTTATGTGTGGTTGTACCACACGAACTTTTTCCTGCAATCAATGGACGGATAGATGCTCATGGTTTTATTGTATGCATCTTTTGTGTAATAAGATAAATAATACGTAAGGGTGCAAAATTAAGAGCGAGCTTTAAGGGGTTGAACCAAGATCTGAACCTGTGAGGAGGAAAAAGAATGAAAGCTATCGTCATTGATCGTTATGGGGGCAAGGAAGAACTACAGGAAAGAGAAGTCCCTATCCCTACACCACAAACGCATCAGGTCTTAGTTAAGGTGGCCGCCACCTCGATAAATCCAATTGACTGGAAGCTCCGTGAAGGCTATTTAAAACAAATGATGGATTGGGAGTTTCCGATTATTTTAGGTTGGGATGTTGCTGGGACAATTTCAGGAATTGGGTACGAGGTAACGGATTGGAAAGTGGGAGACGAAGTGTTTGCCCGTCCGGAAACGACACGTTTTGGCACTTATGCCGAATATACTTTGGTGGATGATCATCTGCTGGCGCGTAAGCCTGCTGCTATTTCATGGGAGGAAGCCGCATCCATTCCGCTCGCAGGGCTGACTGCGTGGCAGGCGCTTTTTACACATGGTGAACTGACCAAAGGAGAGAAGGTATTGATTCACGCAGGCGCAGGCGGTGTTGGGATGTTCGCTATCCAGTTTGCCAAACAAGCGGGAGCCTACGTTATTACGACCGCCAGTGAGCGTAATCATGAACTGTTGGCTTCACTCGGAGCTGATCAGATAATTGATTATCGCACGACCCCGTTTCAAGATGTATTATCCGATGTGGATGTTGTGTTCGATACGATGGGCGGTGACGTTCAGAAGAACAGCTTTAAAGTGTTGAAAAAACATACCGGGCGAATCATATCGATTGTCAGCGATTTTGATGAGGAGCTGGTAAGAGAATACGACGTGACCGCCAAAAATATATGGCTGGATCCCAATGGTCAGCAGCTTCAGGAAATAGCAGATCTGTTGGAGCAAAAAAAAGTAAGATCAGTAGTGGGAGCTACATTTCCTTTTTCGCAAAAAGGGCTCTACGATGCCCACGCATTAAGTGAGACCCACCATGCCGTCGGTAAAATAGCAATAAGTTTCTCCTAAGGAGCACACGATCCCGATTTCTCCCTGCGTGGGAAACAATCCGGTTTCGACCGCGTCTGCTACCATCGAGTGAAACACCTCCTGAACGGATTTCAGTGATCATGTGCGCAATATTCCATGGTGTATTTTGTCGTATGTAGTTCACTTGTCCTAGAATCAATAGGTGGCGGAGCACCAATTTCCGAACATTTCTTTAAATTGACAAGCGAAATATTCGCTTTTGTTATTGACAAGGTTGGGCTTCTCGTCCTAGAATATGTGTAGAAACTGACATGACAACTACAAATAACGAGCTTTTTCGTATAATCCTGGGAATGGGCCCGGGAGTCTCTACAGGTCACCGTAATGATCTCGCTACGAAAAGAAGAGCGGCAATATAATGATGCGGACTCGTCCAGCATTCGAGTATATCGGCCTGTTTATGGAGCGCCGCTCCATAAAGCAGCAGTCGGTTATTCGATAAGGATGCTGCCCGGCAGCATGCGAATGATTGTTTTGCGGCTCTTTTTTCAAGCGAAGGCCCTGGGGATTTATCCTTAGGGTCTTTTTGTATGTTGTCGGTCATTAATTTTAAGGGGGATATCTCTACAATGGAGCGTTTCTTTAAACTAAAGGAACACGGAACAAATGTAAGAACCGAGATTATCGCAGGCTTGACGACATTTATGACCATGGCTTATATCCTGCTGGTCAACAATCTGTTCCTGGGTCCTGATGGCGCAGGTATTCCGCAGGAAGGCGTATTTTTCGCTACTGCAGTAGGTGCTGGCCTTGTGACGATGGCGATGGGTTTCTTCGTTAACATTCCGGTTGCGTTGGCACCAGGTATGGGTTTGAACGCATATTTCATGACAGTTGTATTAAGCTCGAACGGAGCGATTACTTGGCAGGCCGCACTCGGTGCAGTATTCATCTCCGGTATTGTCTTCATTATTCTTACGGTTACCAAAGTCCGCCAAATGCTGCTGACTGCGGTCCCGAACAATTTAAAGATTGCCATTACGGTCGGTATCGGTTTGTTCATTACCATCGTTGGTCTTAAGCTGGGCAACATCGTGACGGCTTCCATTAACCCGGGAACGGATATTACACATCCGGTACCAGGCGGTGCCTTCAATCTTGGTCTTGGGAATTTCATTCAGAACAAAGATACGCTGCTTGCAATAATCGGGCTGTTCCTGATCGCAGTCCTGATGGTTCTCAAATTGAAGGGCGCTTTGCTTATCGGTATCGTGCTGACGACGCTGATTGGTATTCCAATGGGAGTAACCGATCTGTCAGGTCTGAGCACTGCAAGCTGGATTCCTTCATTTGATAATCTGGCTGTCGGTCAGATGGATTTGAAGGGTGCTCTTGGCATGGGTCTTCTAGAAGTTATTTTCATCTTTACATTCGTTGAACTGTTCGATACGTTCGGCACATTGGTTGGTACCGCAGGCCGTGCCGGACTCCTGAAGAATAAAGAGGAAGGCGAGAAGAAGCTTGGCAAAGCGATGCTCGTGGATGCCGGCGGCGTAAGCGCGGGCGCATTCCTTGGAACAAGTACAATCACAGCTTTCGTAGAAAGTACCTCCGGTGTTGCAGAGGGTGGACGTACAGGTTTGACTGCGGTCACTACAGGTGTACTCTTTATTCTGGCATTGTTCTTGGCTCCAATTGCTCTGGTTGTTCCTTCGGCTGCCACAGCTCCAGCGCTTGTCATTGTCGGTGTACTGATGATGAGTCAGGTACGCGATATCGAGTGGGATGACTTCATGCAGGCGTTCCCGGCATTCTTGACCATCATCCTGATGCCTTTCACTGGCGGTATCGCAAACGGTATCTCTGCCGGTATCATTGCTTATGTGATTCTTGCAGTATTCGGCAAGCTGACTGGACGTACAGACACCAAGGTGCACTGGCTAATGTGGATCCTGTTTGTGATCATCTTGATCCGGTACGCTTTCCTCGGTGCCGAATAGTTTCGGAATTCTATTCTAATGAACAATTAAAGCGAAGGCTTCGGGTATCTATCCGGAGCTTTCGCTTTTTTACAACTGCAAGTGCAGGTATGGATGTTTACTAAGATAACAGAACGTGGGGAATCGAGGTTAAAGTGGTTGTATCATTATAGAAATATTAGTCACCAAGTGGACATGTCATCAGGTGCTGGGGAGAAAAACTTCGGGTACACTTCTTTCTATAATATTATGGAACTGTAATTGACATCTGCTCATTACGAACACATGTGTATATCCGATAAGAATGTGGCCCTTATTGTAGGAGTGTCACAGCCTATACTATATTCAACGGTCTTTATATTAGATAGAGAGCAATTCTATGAAAAAAACTTTTAAAAAAGACTTGTATTCTAGTTCTGCCCATGGTATATTATATTTCCG